>CALDQK010000205.1 GCA_937911525.1 uncultured bacterium | reverse complement strand
AGGGAGCCCTCGCAATCTGCGACAGCTCGCCTTCCTGCTCTCCTGCTCTCCTGCTTTCCTTCTTCACACACTCGAGGAGGCTCGAAAACTGGAAAGCGCGGTGGCTTCTCAGCGGAGCCGGCGTCTTCCAGTTTTCCAGTTTTCCCAGCTCAAAACCGAGGTCAGAGGGAGCCCTCGCAATCTGCGACAGCTCGCCTTCCTGCTCTCCTGCTCTCCTGCTCTCCTGCTTTCCTTCTTCACACACTCGAGGAGGCTCGCCACAACGAGAGCTAGGAGTAGAGCGACTCCAGCAGCTCCGCGTGCCGCGCCGCGATCTCCCGCCGCTTCAGCTTGAGCGTCGGCGTGAGCGTCCCGTCTTCGGGGCTCCAGGTCTCGGCGACCACGTGCCAGCGCTTGAGCTGTTCGTGACGCGGGAGCGCAGCGTTGCGCTCTCGGACCTGCTCGTCGACGTATTCGAGCAGGCGCGGGTCGTCCACGAGCTCTGCCATCGCCTCCGCCTGCGCGCCCTCGGGCAGGATCCCGCGGCGGATCGCCCAGGGGAGCGCCTCCTCGGGGTCGAGGCAGATCAGCGCGACGAGGTAGCTGCGGCGGTCGCCGTGGACCATGGCGTTGCCGACGACCGGGATCGTCTGGAGCAGGTTCTCGATCTTCTGCGGCGCGACGTTCTTGCCGTTGCTGAGCACGATCAGGTTCTTCTTGCGGTCCGTGATCCGCACGAAGCCCTCGGCGTCGATCTCGCCGATATCCCCGGTGCGGAAGAAGCCGCGCTCGTCGAAGGCCGCCCGCGTCGCCTCCTCGTCGCGGAAGTAGCCGCGGAACACGCCGGGCCCCCGCACCAGGAGCTCGCCGTCCTCGGCGCGCTCGACCTCGGTGCCCTCGATCGGGCGCCCGACGGTCCCAAAGCGGAAGGCGTCGGGGTAGTTGACCGTGGCGGGCGCCGCGGTCTCGGTCAGCCCCCAGCCTTCGAGGATCAGGATCCCGAGCGCGTGGAAGAACTCCAGGATCTCGGTGTCGATCGGCGCGCCGCCCGAGGTCAGGTAGCGGATGTTGCGACCGAAGACACGCGCCCGCAGGGGCTCGTGGACGAGCCGGCGCGCGACGGCGAGCTTGAGGCGCAGCCCGAGGGGGAGCGCCTGGCCCGCCTTCAAGAGCGGGCTGGCCTCGCGGCCGACCTCGAGTCCCCAGTGGAAGATCCGCTGACGCCGCTCCGAGGCCTGAGCCAGGTGCTCGTGCAGGCGCGCGTGCAGCTTCTCCCAGATCCGCGGGACGCTGACCTGCACCGTCGGCTCGACCTCGCGGATGTCGTCCATCAGGGTCTGATAGCTCGCGGTGTAGTAGCCCTCGGCGTGGGCCACCAGGCCGCCGTAGGAGGCCACACGCTGGAGCACGTGCGCCATGGGCAGGAAGATCACCGAGCTCTCGTCGCCGTGGGGGAGCGAGGCGGCCACGGTCTGGACCGTGTAGCAGATGTTCTGGTGCAGGAGCTCGGCGCCCTTGGGGCGCCCGGTCGTGCCCGAGGTGTAGACGATCGTGGCCAGGTCCTCGGGACCGACCGCGCTCCAGCGCTCGGCGAAGCGCTCCTCTCCCGCGGAGAGCTCGGCGCCCAGCTGCGCCAAGGAGGCCAGGTCGAGGTCACCCTCTCGCTTGGCGGCCGGGTCGATCGCGACCAGGTGCTCGAGCTGGGGCAGCCGCTCGCGGATCTCGGCCAGCTTGTCGCGCTGCTCGGCGTCCTCGAAGAACACCAGGCGCGCGCCCGAGTGCTCGAGCTGGTAGGCGACCTCGGCGGCCGGGAGGGTGGGGTAGACCCCGACCACCACGCCGCCCACGTGCAGGATCGCCTGGTCGCAGAGGACCCACTCCGGGCGCGTGCCGGACACGATCGCGACCCGATCGCCGTGCTCGATCCCGAGCGCGATCAGCCCGCGGGCCATGCGCTCGACCACCTGGTCGGCCGCGGCCCAGCTCGTGGGCTGCCACTCCCCCGCCGCGTCCCGCACGTAGGCGAACACCTCGTGGGGGAACTCCTTGACCCGCCGCTGGAAGAGGGCGGGGACGCTGCGGTGGATCCAGAGGCCGCCGACCTCGACCAGCTCGACCTGCGGCGCGCGCTGCCACTGAGGGCTCGATACGTTCATGAGCGCAGCGTAACGAAACTGTGTTTCCCGCTGGGGCCTCCCCTGACCCCCGCCGCGCGCCGGATAGGATCGCGGGCGAGACGCCGCCGCAGGCGGCAAAGGAGCGCTCCCGTGAAGAAGCTCGTCCTCGCGCTGGCCCTGGCGCTGGTCGCCCTCAGCCCCCTCGTCGCGGCTCCCCTGGGCAAGAAGGAGCTCAAGGAGCTCAAGGCCAAGCTCGGCGCTGCCCTCAACAGCGGCGACTGGGACGCCGCCGGCGAGCACCTCAAGGCAATGGCCAAGTCCAACGACAAGAAGGTCTGGAAGCTGATGGTCAAGGTGGTGGAGAAGTCTCCGCCCCAGCACCAGCTCGAGCTGGTCCTGGCCGACGCGGCCAAGGAGATGACCGACCCAGGCGTCCAGAAGGAGGTCCGCAAGACCGCCGTCAAGTCGCGCCAGTCGCGGATCCGGCGCGTGCTGATGTCCAGCCTGGCGGCCGCAAAGGACTGGGACTCGCTGATCAAGGCGCTCAAGGACAAGGACGAGCAGACCGCGGCCATGGCGGCCTGGGCCCTGATCGACAACAAGGTCGAGGCAGGCGTCGAGCCCATGATCGAGCAGCTCGAGAAGGTCGAGAAGGACCAGAGCGGGATCTGGGACGTGCTGAACAAGGGCCTCGGACAGCTGCTCGGGATGCGCCTCAACTCGGCGATCGAGTACCGCTCGCGCTGGGAGCTGGTCAAGGCGCAGGGCGGCTTGAACAAGGTCGAGCGCCCCAAGACCGGCAGCGCCGGCGGGGGCGAGGTCAAGACCATGGTCCGGGTCAAGCTCTTCGACCGCGAGATCGACTGCTCGCGGATCGTGTTCATCCTCGACGTCTCGGGCTCGATGAAGGCCAAGGACCCCGACCAGCAGATCTACGACGACGGCGAGGAGGGGACCCGGACCCGCAAGGGCGCCGGCGAGAGCAAGGTCGGCGAGGACCCCGAGGCCAACCTGCTGACCCGCCTCGAGCGCGCCCAGCGCCAGCTCAAGAAGGTGATCAAGCACCTGCCCAAGAACTTCAAGATCAACATCGTGGCCTACAGCTCCCACGTGAAGCTGTGGCGCTCCTTCGACGGGGACAACCCGCCGCAGCTGCACGAGCTGACCGACAAGAACCGCAAGGAGGCGATGGACTTCGTCGACAGCTTCAAGGCGGCGGGGGTCACGGCCACCGACACCGCGCTGCGGCGGGCCTTCGAGGTCGAGGGCGCGCGCTGCTTCTATCTGCTCAGCGACGGCACGGCGACCCACGACGGCACGACCCAGGTCCCGACCTCGGAGATCCTGGCCGTCCTCGACGAGTTCGAGGCTCGCCACGTGACCGTCCACACCCTGGGCTTCAAGGGCGCTGACGTCGAGATGATGAAGGCCGTCGCCGAGAAGGGCGCCGGCAAGTACAGCGATATCAAGTAGCGCTGTCCAAACGACCCCTGGTCACCCCGCGGGCCTCCTCGCTAGGCTGGTGGGGTGACTTCGTTTCGGCTCCAGTCCCGCGGCTCGCACGCCCGCTGCGCGCTCTGCCACAGCGGCGCGGACGCCGAGATGCTGACCTGCGCGGGCTGCGGCAGCGCAGCCCACTTCTCCTGCGCGAGCGAGTGGGGCCGCGGCTGCCCCTCGGTCGGCTGCCGCCGAGCGCTCAGCCAGGCTGCGCCGGCGCTGAGTCCCCGCCCAGCGCTTCGCCCTCGCCCTGTCTCGCCCTGGTCCCTGGGCGCGCTCCTGATCTCGAGCTACGTGCTGGCGAGCCTCGGGGTCCGCTGGGTCGCGACCGGGGCTCCCCTGCGCGGCTGGGCGCTCCTGATCGTCCTGCTCGAGCTGGGCGCCGTCGCCGCGGTCCTGCTCGAGGAGCGAGAGCGACTCGACTGAGCGCGCGAGAGCGCTCCGGCGCCAAAGGAAGAGCGGCGCAGGCTGGTGCCTTGCGCCGCTCGGGTGTTTGGAGGCGAGGGGACTCGAACCCCTGACATCAAGCTTGCAAAGCTAGCGCTCTCCCAGCTGAGCTACGCCCCCGTCAGCGCTCGATTCTACCCGCGCAGACCGAGGAGCAAGCCTCGCCGGCGAGACCACCTTTCCCCAAGCCTTGCTCGCGCCCCCCAGGTTTGGCGTCCTAGCAGGAGTGACGACCCAGCAGCAGACTCGTGAGCCCGTGACCGTCCTGGCGCACCACCGCGTCCGCCCGGGCGACGAGCCCGTCTACAAGGAGTGGATGGCGGGGATCTCGGCCGCGAGCAGCCGCTTTCAGGGCTACCTGGGGACCGAGGTGATCAGCCCCATGGACGGCGGCGAGAACGTGTGGGTCTCGATCTTCCGCTTCGACGACGTGCGCAACCTCGAGCGCTGGATCGAGTCCGAGGAGCGCGCGCGCTGGCTGCAGCAGACCGAGCGCTTCTCCGACGAGGCGCCCCAGCTCCGCTACCACAGCCTGGAGTTCTTCTTCTCGCCCGAGGAGAACGAGGGCAAGGCCCCGCCGCGCTGGAAAATGGCGCTGGTGACCTTCGGCGCCCTGTGGCCGCTGGTCCACGGAGCCGCCTGGCTGCGAGCGGACCTGAGCGGCCCCCCGCTCGTGCTCTCCACAATCTCGCTCGGGATCGTGGTGCTGCTGATGGCCTACCTGGTCATGCCGGCGCTGACGCGCCTGCTCGCGCCCTGGCTCTTCACCAGCGAGTAGCTGAGCGCGCTACTCACGAAGACCGCACGAAAGAAGCCGGACACGAAAGAAGCCGGACACGAAAGAAGCCGGACACGAAAGAAGCCCTGAACCTCGCGGTCCAGGGCCTCTTCGTTTCGGTTGGGGGTACCAGGATTCGAACCTGGGACCTCATCGTTATCAGCGATGCGCTCTAACCAACTGAGCTATACCCCCTCAGCCAGTCGGCGCATTCTACTGCTCGCCCGCCGGCCATCAATCCTCACCTACAAGCAGTCCAAAAACCGCTCTAGAAGCGGAAGGTGGCGCCCAGGTGGAGGAACCACTGCCGGGCGGAGTAGGTCGTGAACTTGCCCGTGGCGCTCTGCGGACGCGCGTTGCTCTGGCGGCTCTGGTAGGGCGAATACTCGAAGAGCGCGTGCAGCGAGACCCGCTCGAAGTTCAGGCTCGCCCCCAGGCTCATGTTGAGGGTCACGAAGGCCGAGTTCGGCGAATTGTTCGACACGTCGTGGTTGACCGGGACCTCGCTGTAGTTGAGCCCAGCCCGGATCGTGAGCATGTCGTTGATCCCGTAGGCCGCGTAGAGCGAGTAGACCCAGGTGTTCTTCCAGCGCTGGCTGAGCGAGCTGTTGATCGTGCTGCTGCCGGTGACGAAGTTCAGGTCGGCGTTGTCGCCGTTCTTGAGCGTGACCTTGAACGCGCGGAAGGCGCGGTGCCACTCGATCCAGGCCAGCTCGGCGCCGATCAGGAGGCGCGGGATCGGCCAGAACACCGCCGAGAGGCGCACCTGGCGCGGGACGCGCAGACCGCTCAACTCCACGTCGTAGTTGGAGATGAACCCGTTGTTGCCGCCGTTGGGCAGGGTCGCGAAGAACAGGCTCTGGATCGAAGCGTCGAGGCCGCCGATCGCCTCGCTGAAGGTCCGCTCGGCGTTGACGAAGCCGTCGCCCTCGAAGGGCTGAGGGGCCCAGGAGCGCGGCCGGTAGCTGAACCCGAAGCCCAGGTTCTCCATGGGCTTGAACGAGATCGAGAGGGTGGCCGCGTACTGCCAGGCCTCGACGTCGCTGTTGAAGTAGGTCGTCGGGTCCGAGGCCGTGGTGTCGTTGCTGAACAGGTCCAGGAAGTCCGAGTAGCTCGGATTGCCTGGCAGCGGGACGCCGTTGATCTGGGGGCTGCCCTCCAGCGGCGTCGAGTCGCCGCCGGTCAGGGTCCGAATGCTGACCGTGCCGTTGATCGCGTGCAGGCCGAGCCCGATCGCCAGCCAGTCGGTCGGGGTGAAGGCAGCGCTCAGCGTCGGGGCGATGAACTGGATTCCGGCCCGGGAGGGCAGGGTCTCGGGAAAGGTCTGCCAGCGGATCTCGCTGGCCTCGCCCGTGCCGCCCGCCATGTCGACGAAGACCCCGAACCCGAGGGTGAACTTGCGCGCGGCGCTGTAGGCGTCCCACTCCTCGTCGCTGGCGTCGTCGTCGATCCGGCCCGGGGCGAACACGAAGCCGCCGTTGGCGCCGAAGGTCGTGCCGGAGCTCTCGTAGTCGTTGAGCCGGTTCCTCATCGTGGTCGTGCCCCCGAAGAGGAACACGTCGAGGTCGATCTGGTGGTCCCAGTTCCAGGCGATCGAGCTGGGCATGCGGAACATGGACCAGCCGTCTCCGTCGACCGGCATCGAGACGGGGCCCTTGCTGCCGACGGTGGACAGGATCGGACCGTTGGCCGCCTGGGACGGGAGGGCCATCCCGCAGGCCAAGAGGCCCGCCAGCAGGGACATGTGTAGGAGTGTGCGCATGAGGGGGCCTGAGTTCACCCGCCAGCCCCTCCCACGTCAAGAACCCTTTGGATCCCCTGGCTGAAGCAGGCTCAGGCTGAGCTGGACCAGGACCTCCTCGGCCGCGGCCTGGGGCGCCGCCGCCTCGCTGTAGGGCCGCAGCTCGAGCGGATCCCGCGCCGCGAAGCGGGCAAAGAGCTCGCACAGCGCCAGGAGCTCCAGGCCTCGCGAGGAGCGCGGGGGGAGGCCCAGGAGCTCCCAGGCAGCCTCCGCCCGAGCGAGCAGGTGATCCCGCGCGGCCGCGCCCGCGGGGTCGCCCTCGGCGCGCAGCAAGAGGCGCAGCGCGAGCGGTCGCTGGCGCAGGTAGGCGTAGACGTGGCGGGCCAGGCGCTCGATCCGCTCGGCCGGGGTCCCGCCCGCCAGGAGGGTCAGGTCGGGCTGGTAGCCGAGCAGCTCCTCGCGGACCCGCAGGAGCGCTGCCCGATAGAGGCCCTCCTTGTCGCCGAAGTGATAGGCCAGGGTCGCCACGTTGACCCCCGCCGCCTCGGCCAGGAAGCGGGTCGTGGCCGCCTTGTAGCCCCGCTCGGCGAAGCAGCGGATCCCCTCGCTCAGGATGCGCTCGGCGGTGCTCTCCACCTCGCCCACTCAGGCCGCCAAGAGCTTGCGGGCCGAGGCCACCACGAGCGAGCCCCCGACCAGGACGAGCAGGGCGTTGACGAGCAGCCGGAAGCGCTCCTCGTCGACCCGGTCGTGGCCCCACTGGCCCACGAAGAGCCCCAGGCCCACGCCAGGCACCAGCCACGCGACCTGCCCCAGGTGGCTCGGCGTGAGGCGCCCCTGGGCCACGAAGGTCAGGGCCAGCGCGAGGTTCATCGTCCAGAACACCGAGATCAGCGTGCTGCGGAAGGGCCCCTTGGGCAGCCCCTCCCGTCCGAGCACGTAGACCAGGAGCGGGCCGCCCGAGGCGTAGATCCCGTGGATCACGCCTGCCCCGAGGATCCCGGCCCCCCCGCCGACGGGCCCCAAGGGCTCGCTCGGAGCCGCGACGCCGGGGCGAGCCAGCCACAGCTCGCGGGCCGAGATCAGCACGACCATGGCGCCGTAGCCCAGCTCGAGCGCCGGGCCCTGCAGGTAGCGGATCACGGCCTGCCCCACGACCGCGCCCACGACCATCAGGGGCAGGACGCGCTTGAGCAGCAGCCCGACCAGCACCTCGCGGTGGTTGCGGATCAAGACCGCGCTCGTGTTGAGCAAGGACATGCACACGATCAGCGGCACCAGCAGCTCGATCGGCGCCACCAGGGCCCCCAGCGCGAGCGTGATCACGTTTCCGCCGAAGCCGACCATGGTCTGGACCGTGAAGCCCGCGAACACGAAGCCGGCGATCAGGGCGAGGGTCGTGGGTTCCATGGATCCAAGGGCGCCTGGAGGGCGTGTAAGGGGAGTCGAGAGGAAGCTCGCGCGCGCCGCAAGCAGACTTTACGTCTCAAGCGCGCTTCCACTGTAAGTCGAGCTTTCATACGCCGCCGCTCCTAAGGGCAGCGCTGCCAAGGGTCCAGCAGCAGGCACGGCCGTTGCGCTTATGCCGCTTGCGTTCCTCGAACAGAGAGCAGGTGGTGGAGATGAAGACCCTCAAGTGGGCCGCGCTGGCGGTATGTCTGGTCGCGAGCGGAGCAGCGCTCGCCAACCCCAACCCGGCCCGGACCGTGATCCGCACGACCGGCGGAGCGACCTACAAGGGCAAGGTCCTGCGCGAGACCGATCGGGCGGTCGTGCTCGAGCTGCGGCGCGGGAAGATCTCGGCCGAGCTGACGATCCCCAAGGACCAGATCCAGAGCCGCGGGGTCGAGGGCGGCCCCAGCCAGACGGTGCAGCGGCTCAAGGGCAAGGCTCGTCAGGCGCGCCTGATCGAGGACCCGCGCGAGCGCGGCGCGGCGCTCCTGGCCGTGGCCGAGGAGCTGGTCCAGGACGGGGACCCGGCCGAGGCGGCGCGGATCTACCTGGAGGCCGCCCAGGCCGACCCCGGCCTGCGGGACCAGGCCGAGGTCGCCGCGGCCCAGGCCTACGTCAGCGCGGGGCGCCTGCCCGAGGCGGAGCAGG
>CALDQK010000204.1 GCA_937911525.1 uncultured bacterium | reverse complement strand
CGCGATCGAGCTCTGGCCGGCGCTCCTCGACGACGCGCGCGGCGCCAAGCCGCTCAGCGCCTGGATGACCCCCGCCCGCGCCGCGGGGCTCGAGGCAGCCTGGCGCGCCGCCGCCCAGCGAGACACCCGCTAGTGCTGCGCCGGGTGTTGGTCGCGCTCGGGCTCCTGTGCGCGGTGGCGCTCCCCGCCCCGGCGCAGGTCGACAGCACGACCTGGGAGGACCCGACCCTCGCGGCGGCCGTCCTCGACGCCGACCTGATCGTGCTCGCCGAGGCCGCCGCGGTCGCCAAGAACGGGGCGGCCTACAAGGTCCTGCGCACGCTCAAGGGCCCCAAGCGCGACGGCGCCGTGCTCGCGATCCGCGGGCTGCACCACCCCGAGCTGCGCGAGCGGCCGGCCCTCGAGCAGGGCGACCAGTCCTACCTGATCCTGCGCGGCAAGCCCGAGGGCGAGGGCTTCTCGCTCCCCACGCCGACCCTGGGCCGCTTCCCGACGCGGCTCGGCGGCGACGGCCAGCCCGAGGTCGTGATGTCCTTCGGCGGCGCGGAGACCTTCGTGCGCCTGGCGCTGCCCGAGAAGCAGTTCCTCCAGCTCCTGGGCGGGCTGATCCCGGGCGAGCAGATCCTGGCCCAGCGCAAGGAGGCCAGCGCGGCCGCCCGGGCGGTGCTGGCCAAGCCCGGCGACGACCCCGAGGCGACCTACGTCGCCCTGCGGACCCTGGGGCTCTTCGCCGGGCGCGGCGACCGCGAGCTCGTCCCGCTCGTGCTGCGCGCCCTGGCGCACGAGGAGCTGCGCAAGCGCTCGCTCTTCCAGGTCCGCGTCGCGGCGGCGCGCGTGCTGGGCAAGCTCTCCGGCAAGGTGTGCGCCCAGCGCCTGCTGGCCCTCGCCCAGCACGACCCCCACCCAGCCGTGCGCAGCGTCGCGGCCTCCCAGCTGGCCGGGGTGCTCTCCGACAAGGGAGGCTCCAAGGCCGCCCTGCATATCGCGCGCGTCCTGGCCCAGGCCTCGCGCGAGGCCTCGGCGCAGCCGGTGACCTTCGCCGACGTCGAGGACCCGCGCACCAACCAGCTCCCCTCGCCGCTCGAGGCCAACCTGCGCGCCCTGGCCGCCCTCCAGTCGCGCGACGGCGTCAAGATCGCCCTCAGCGCCCTCGAGAGCGAGGACCTCGACGCGATCAAGGCCGGCCTGGCCTACTTCACCGAGCTGAAGGACCCCCGCCTGGCCAGCGCCGTCGCGACCCGCATGCGCGGCGAAAAGAGCGGCGACGCCTGGGTCAACTCGCTCTTCGCCGAGACCCTCCAGGCCATGACCGGCCAGAAGCTCGGCCCCAAGCGCGAGGCCTGGCTGGCCTGGGCCCGCGAGCAGGCGCGGGAGCAGCGGAAGAAGGACTGAGGTGAGCGACCTCAACGTGCGAGCCGCGCTGCGCGCCTGGAAGGCCAGCCCGAGCGACCCTCACGCGCTCCAGGCGGCGCTGGTCGCGCACAAGCGCGCGGGGTTGCCGCTCCCCTGGGCCCTCCTCTTGGCCCAGCCGCGCTGGGAACGGCTGCGTGGGTTGGTCGCGAAGTGGTGGGCCCGCCCGCTCACTCCCGAGCGCGGCTGCACGCCTGAGGAAATCGCGGCGACAGAGCGGCGGCTGAAGCGCCCGCTGCCCGAGGTGCTCAGCGAGCTCTACCGGCTCGTCGGACAACGGCCCGAGACGGTCGGGCTCCCCTTCGCTCCCCTCCAGCCGCTGGACGAGCTGGAGGTCAGCTTCGGCAGGCTCCAGCTCTTGCAGAGCGGCCACGACGAGAGCGTGGACGGTCACGAAGCGGAGCGACTCTGGATTCGCGCGGCCGACCTCAACCAGCCCGATCCGCCCGTGTTCTACGAAGACGAAGACACGGAGGAGCAGCGAGAGCTCGGTCCAGCCTCGGAGGTGCTCTTCGCGCTCCTCGTAAGTCACGTGGGGACGGCCTACGGACCCAGCTTGGCCCTGCGAGACGGGGTTTGCTATGGGCTCTACTCCTACGAGGAAGACGACGAAACCCGCGCCTTGCTCGAGGGGCACTACCCCCGCCTCCCCCTGCCCGCGATCTACCCGCTGGCCCTTGGCGACGCCGAAACGATCCTGATCTTCGACCGCAGCGAGGGAGTGTGGGCCTGCGCCCGCGACGGGGAGGCCTGGGATCGACTGCGCGCGCTCCTGCCCGAGGAAGGCTGGGAGGAAGAGGAGGAAGACCCGCTCATCGCCGAGCTCTCGGCCGAGTTCGAGGGGCGCCCCCTCTCCGAGCTCAGGCACGACCCGCGCTTCGCCGAGCTGGCGAGGAGGCTGATGCCCATGAGCTGCGGCACCTTTGAGCAGAGCGCCCCCTACGAGGCGCTCCTGCCCGAGCCCGACGCGGAGCAGGCCGCCACCTTCAACGCGGCCTGGGAACGGATCGAGCGTTGGCTCTCCCGTCACGCGCCCGAGGTCCTGGCCAACCTGGCCCCCGGGGCGGACCCGGCCGATCTAGACGTCTTCTGCGACCAGCTGGCCCTCGAACTGCCCCCGCAGGTCCGGGCGCTCTGGCTTCGTCACGACGGCCAGCTCAACGATTACCCAGCGCTCTTCGAGTTCCGCTGGTTTCGCCCGCTCGAGGAGGCGCTTGCCGCGACGCGACGCACGAGAGGGTTGGAGGAGTTCGACTGGGAGCACGAACTTCCGCCCGAGGTCGACACGACCCTCTACAGCCGCTGGTGGATCAACTTCGCGGGGGAGGCGGGCGGAGACGACTGGTTCCTGGATTTCTCACCCTCTGAGGAGGGAACGCCAGGCCAGGTGATCGAGGTAACGCACAACGCTGACGTCCGAGTCCTCGCACCTTCGCTGACCGAGTTCTTTCAAGGAATCGCGTTAGCGCTCGAGGCTGGCCTGTTCGAGGTCGACGAGTCCGGCC
>CALDQK010000203.1 GCA_937911525.1 uncultured bacterium | reverse complement strand
GCCCGACGACCGAGCCCGACGACGGACGACCGAGTCCGACGACCGAGTCCGACGACCGAGCCCGACGACGGACGACCGAGTCCGACGACCGAGCCCGACGGCGGACCTCGCTAGGCGTCCAGGGGCAGGACCAGGTAGAGCTCGTCGAGGAACTCCTCGCCGACCTGCATGGCGCGCGGCTCGCGCCCGTAGTCGCGGAAGCCCAGCCGGCGGTAGAGGGCCAGGGCCGCCTCGTTGCCGGCGGTCACCGAGAGCTGCACCTGGAGGACCCCCTCGAGCTCGCGCATGCGCGCCACGGCCTCGCTCAGGAGCGCCCGCCCCAAGCCCAGTCCGCGCGCTTCGGGGGCGACGTACATTCCCCACACCGTCGCCTTGTGGCGCTCCTTGTCGCGCTCGCCGCGGAAGCAGCCGGCCATGCCGACCAGCTCGGCGTCGCGGTAGGCCCCCAGGACCCACTGCTCGGGGCCGGCCCACTTGCCGGCCAGGTTCTCGCGCCACTCGGCGAGGTCGCGGCGTTCGCCTTCGGCTTCGCTCGAGAGGAAGGCGTGGGGCTCTTCGCGCAGGGCGCGCTGGCGGAGCGCGCGCAGGGCTTCGGCTGCATCGGGTGGGACCGCTCGGACGCTGAGCTCGCTCACGTCTCCTCCTCGCACTCGAGCCTACTCCTCGGCGCCGCGCGCCTGTCGCGACAGGCGAGCGGCTCGGCCAGGTCGGGGGGAGCGGCATGACGGATCGCACGACCCCCAGCCACTTTCTCCGCCCTCCGGCCCTGCGCGGCCGGCGGGGCGCGTAGCTCCGCGCGGTGGGCGCCGAGTCGGAGGGACTCCCTTCGACCTCTCAGGAGCTCACCATGAATCCCCCTTCGACCTCCCTCGACGCCGCCTCCCTCCGCCGGGCCCTGGCCCTGCGCGACCTGAGCGACCCCGGCGCCGGTCCCCACGCCATGCAGCTCCTGCTGAGCGAGCTGCGCCGCTCCCTGGCGCGCGCCTGGCCGCGCGCCGAGCAGCGCCTGGTCCGCGAGCTGCCGATCGTGTCGCCCGCCGACAACTACGACCTGCTCGGCTATCCGCTGGGCGGGCCTGCCCGCGCCCCGCGCTACACCCGCTACCTCTCGCCCCACGCGCTGCTGCGCACCCAGACCACGGCCATGGTCCCGCGCCAGCTGGCCGCGCTGGCTCGCGAGCCGGGGTGGCGGGACGTGGTCCTGCTCTGCCCCGGCCTCGTCTATCGCCGCGACGCGATCGATCGCCACCACGTCGGCGAGCCGCACCAGCTCGACCTGTGGCGCCTGAGCCGGGAGCCCCTCGGCGCCGGCGCGCTGCGCGAGCTGGTCGAGCTGGTGTGCGACGCGCTCCTCCCCGGCGCCGAGTGGCGCCTGAGCCCCGCGCAGCACGACTACACCGAAGAGGGGCTCCAGCTCGACGTCGCGAGCGGAGAGGGCTGGGTCGAGCTGCTCGAGTGCGGGCGGGCGGCGCCCTCGCTGCTCGAACGCTGCGGCCTCGACCCCCGCGCGGTGAGCGGGCTCGCGCTCGGGGTCGGCCTCGACCGCGCGCTGATGCTCCGCAAAGGGATCGGGGACATCCGGCTCCTCCGCAGCGACGACCCCCGCGTGCGCGCGCAGCTGCAGGACCTCGCGCCCTATCGGCCGGTCGCGGAGCACCCCTCGATCCGGCGGGACCTCTCGCTGGCGGTCGACGCCGAGCGGACGCCCGAAGAGCTCGGGGCGCGGGTGCGCGAGGCGCTCGCTGGGGACATGGAGCAGGTCGAGTCCCTCGAGCTGCTCGGCGAGTGCGCGCCGCCGGAGCTCCCGCCCGCGGCCTGCGCCCGGCTCGGGCTCTCGGCCGGGCAGAAGAACGCGCTGGTGCGGGTGATCCTGCGCCACCCCACCCGCGCGCTCTCCCCCGCCGAGGCGAACGCGCTGCGCGACCGGATCTACGCGGCGCTCCACGAGGGGAGCGTGGCGAGCCGCGCTCCGCGACGCGGGGGGCGCTGAACCAAGGCCGAGGCGGCGCGCGACCTCAGGGGTCGGGCGCCGACTCGCAGGGGCCTCGCGAGTGGGCTCTAGCGCTGGGCGCCAGGGGTGGGGAGTACGCGCTTGGCCTCGATCACGAGGGGCGTGGACTTGCCGCGCTCGATCTCGACTTCGACCTTGGGGGTCTCGCACTCGACGTCGATCACCTCGAGGGTGTAGCGCCCCGGCTCGAGGATCTGCTGGAAGGCGTAGCGCGGGCCGGTCGAGACCTGCTCGACCTGGCCCTCGGCGTCGCGGACGCGGATCCGCGCGCGGCGGTAGCGCAGGATCCCGTAGTCGTCGCCGCGCTCGATCTCGGCGACCACACCGACGAGCCCGCCCATGCGCGGGGGCAGCGGACGGAGGGTGATCAGGCCGAGCGCCGGATCGGCGCCGTTGGCCACGGTCTCGACGACGCGGTGCTCGGCGAGGTGCGCGTCGCGCAGGAAGAAGAGCGAGCTGTAGCGCTCCGCCGCGGGGAAGGGGTAGCCCTCGAGTCGGAAGCGGCCGCGAACGCGCGCCAGGGGCTCGCCCTCGGGGTCGCCGTGCCAGCGCACGTCGTAGCTGAGGGCGCGGGCCGTGCCCTTGATCACGCCGACGGGCTCGCCGAAGTCGCCCTCGACGACGGGCGAGTCGACCTCGGGGACGGGGACCTCGCCGAACACGCTCGGGGCAGCGACCAGGCAAGCGCAGAGCGCGCCGACGCTGAGGAGCGCGGCGCGCGAGCGGGTCGCGGGCTTGGGAGTGTCGTTGGTCGGGTGCTGAGTCTTCATGGGTCCTCCTGCGGACACAGAGCGCAAGCTCCATGCCGGGCCCTACGCGGGGCCTGAAGGGCTCAGGAGGGGACGAGATCGACCAGGTGGAGACAGGGCAGTCCCGGCCAGTGGGCCGAGATCGCCAGATCTGGCCGCTATGGGCTCGGCGCGGGAGTTGCGACCTCCTCTCCCAGAAGGAGGTCCCTATGCCGACCGAGACCCACGCCCCGCCCGAACGACACCGCCTGCGACGAGGGCAGCAGCAAGACCTCGAGCGCCGCCTCGAGCGCCACCGGCGGGAGCTCCAGCGCCTCGACGAGGCGGGCAACCTGAGCCAATGGACCGCTCGCTACTGGCGGGCGCGGACCCTGCTCAACGAAATGCGCCAGGCCGCGCACTCGGGCTGGCACCAGCTCTACGACACGGTCGACGAGCTGACCCTCGAGCTGGAGCGCTCGATCCGCGAGCTCAGCGAGGCCGCCCAGGAGCGCTTCGCGACCACCCCCAACGAACCGAAGTAACGCCGAAGGAGTCCAGCTAGTGAACGACTTTCAGCATGACCCGATCGTCCTGCCCCTCGACCCCGAGTTCCTGACCGAAGCCGGCCTCCCCTTCGCCTGCGCGCTGTTGCGCGCCGTGAAGGGGGTGCGCGAGCTCCACCTCCTGCACGTGATCCCGCCCCGCGCGCAGCGCAGCGACGTGAGCCAGCTCGCCGCCGCCCGGCGCCAGCTCGAGCGCGTCGCGCGCCAGGTGCGAGCCCGCGTCAACGAGCCGGCGATTCATCGCGAGGTGCGGAGCGGAGACCTCGTCGAGACGATCGTCGACGCCGTGCGCTCGCTCGGCTCGGCCGAGCTGGTGCTCGCCCCCATGCCCCAGCGACGGCGCGAGCTCGTCGCCAAGCTCGTCGAGCGCCTCGACGTCCCGATCTTCGTCGTGCCCAGCGAGGCCGACTCGGAGGTCGCCGTCCTGCAGCGCCTCGTCGCCGCCAGCAGCCAGGAGCGGACTCAGCAGCGCCTGCTCGGCGCGCTCGAGGTCCTCGCCGACGCCTGGGGCGCCGAGGTCGAGACGCGCCCGCGCGAGCACGTCGAGGGCGCCGACCTGATCGCCTTGCCTCAGAGCGAGTGGGGCGAGTCGCTCCCCCCAGCGCCGGTGCTGCTCCTGCCCGTGCAGGACCTCACGAGCGCAGGAGGAGCCAGCCTCGTCCCCTCGGCCTGAGACAAGCCTGTCTCGCTGAGCCCCTGGGAGACGTGGCTACTGGACTTAGGGAGAGGAGACCGCCTTGCGACCTCTCCCTCTACGAACGAAAGGAAGACCCCATGGAGACCCTGACCCACCTCGACCCCGCGACCAAGGACGCCGTCGCGGACCTGATCCACGCCAACGTGAACGAGGCCCACGCCCTCGAGGAGGCCCTGCGCCAGAGCGACTCGCTCGGCCTCGGCGTCCACCTGCGCTCGCTGGCCAAGGAGCGGCGCGCCCTCGCGCACCAGCTCCAGAGCCTGCTGGGCATGAGCGGCGAGCAGCCGCCCCGCACCAGCTCCCTGCGCAGCGAGGTCGAGCTGCTCTGGCAGGGGTTCAAGAGCGCGATCCTCGGCGGCGATCCGGAGCGGATCGTCAAGCAGGTGATCGCGGGCGAGGACCGCCTGGAGCACGCCTATCACGACGCCCTGCGCGCCGCGCCCGCCTCGCCCCTGAACGCGACCCTCATGGACCACGTGCGCCGGATCCGCGACGACAAGGAGACCCTGCGGGTGCTCATGAGCAGCCTCCAGAGCCCGATCGCGTGAGCGAGCTCGGGCGTCGCGCTCGACGCCCTCCGTCCGCTTCACCCCTCGAACTCAAGGAGACACCCATGAGCCTCGGCACCCTGACCGACCCGATCGCCCCCCAACCAGTCCCCCTCGCCCGCCCCGCGCCCGCCAACCTGCCGCCGACCCGCGTCCCTGGTGGGCGCTCGGGGTTGCTGGTCGTGACGGGACCGCCGCTCTCGGACAAGCTCGGGCTGGCGCGCGCGCTGGCCGAGGCGCTTCCGCAGGGCATGACCCTGGTGTGGCCCGACGAGCTGGTGCGCGACGCGCTCGGGGTCCAGGTCGAGGAAGCCCGCACCTTCGCGGACCTGCTGGGCGACGCCCGCGCGCGCCTCCACGCCGGACAGCAGGTCGTGATCTGCGGCCGCTTCGACCTGCGCGAGCGCGACCTGGCGGTGGAGCTGGCGCACCAGACGGGCTGCCCTCACCTCGTCGTCGAGCTGGGAGGCCTCGCCCCCAGGCTCGTCCGCGAGGTCCTCGAGCGCGTCCCCCAGGACGAAGCCAGCGAGCAGCTGAGCCGCGTCCACGAGGCGGCTCGCGACTACCAGCAGGTGCGCCCCCGGGAGCACCCGGGCAGCGCCGTGGCGGTCCTGAGCGCCACCGGTCCGAGGGCCGAGCAGGTCCAGCAGGTGCTGGATCGCTGGGGCCAGCTCGGCGCCGGCGTCTGAGCCGCAACCCCTTGTCCCGCCGCGCCAGGCGGGACAAGCGCGCCCCAACTCTAGATCTGACAAGCCAATATCCCCCGCGCCTTAGGGAGTCTCTCGATCGTGGGTAGCCTGCTCCGTGTGCAAGAACCGACTGACCTCATGACCGCTCTAGGATCCTTCGACGTGCTCCTCCTGGAGCCTGACCCCGCCAGGGCCCAGCGCCTGACCTCGCAGCTGGAGGAGACCAGCGGCGCGGCGATCGCGTTGACCCAGGTCGACACCCTGGCGCGCGCGCTCGAGGTCGTCGAAGACGAGGACTTCGACGTCGTGCTCGCGACGGCGAAGGCGCTCGAGGACGCGCGGGGGACGATCCACGCGATCCACCTGATCGACCCCGAGCTGCCGCTGGTGATCCTGGCCAGCGACTACGCGCCTCAGCTGGCCGTGGCGGTCGTGGAGGCCGGCGCGCAGGACTGCCTGGACAAGCAAAACCTCGGCGCGCCCGAGCTGGGCCGCGCCGTCCAGCTGGCCCAGGTGCGCGCCAAGCGCCGCGCCGAGCTGACCCTCGCGCACTCGCGCTTCGAGACCCTGCTCTCGGCCAGCGATCAGCCCGCCCTGGTCCTCGATCCGCGCGGCAAGGTCCTCTTCGTGAACGCCGGCGCCGAGGAGCTGCTGGGCGAGGTCGCTCACCAGCTGCGCGGGCGCCGCCTCGAGGCGCCCAGCGCCGACGCCACCACCCTGGCGCTGCCGGGCGGCCTCGCGAGCGTGTTCGTCAACGACACCCTCTGGCGGGGGCGCCTCGCGATCCTGGTCAACCTGCAGGCCTTCGCCGCGGGCGACGAGGCCAGCCCCGCGGGCGAGCGGCCCAAGCCTTCGCGCTACGAGGGGCTCCGCACGGCCAGCCCGGCCATGCGCCGCCTGTTCGAGGTGTGCGACCGCGTCGCCCCCACCCCGGCCTCGGTGCTCCTGCTCGGCGAGACCGGCACCGGCAAGGAGCTGCTCGCGCGCGCCATACACCGCCGCTCGGGCCGCAAGGGCCGCTTCGTCGCGATCGACTGCGGGGCGATCCCCGAGAACCTGCTGGAGAGCGAGCTCTTCGGCCACGTCAAGGGCGCCTTCACCGGGGCCTCGCGCGACCGCGTCGGCGCCTTCCAGCGCGCGGACGGCGGCACGCTGATGCTCGACGAGGTCGGCCACCTCTCGCTCAGCGCGCAGCACAGCCTGCTGCGCGTGCTGCAGGAGCGCACGGTGCGGCCCGTCGGCAGCGACAAGGAGTCGCAGGTCGACGTCCGCGTGATCGCCGCGACCTCGACGCCCCTCTTCCAGGCCGTGGAGCAAGGGGACTTCCGCGAGGACCTCCTCTATCGCCTCGACGTGATCCGGATCGAGGCCCCGCCCTTGCGGGACCGCCCCGAGGACGTGCTGCACCTGTTCAAGCTCTTCTCGCGCGAGGTCGGCGAGCGCTACGAGCTCGACGTCCCCGTCCTGGGGCGCGACTTCGTCCAGGCCATGGTCCGCTACCCCTGGCCGGGCAACGTGCGCCAGCTGGAGAACTTCGCCGAGCGCTTGCTCCTGACGGCGCCCTCGTGCGAGAGCGCCGACGACTTCGAGGACCTCGTGCGTCCGGCCCGCGCCCAGGGCGGCGAGGGCGCCGCGACGGCGGGCGGCGGCGAGGGCACGCCTTCGATCGACCTCTCGCTCTCGCTGCAGGACTACCTCGACCTCTGCGAGCGGGCCTATATCGACCGCGCCCTCGAGGACCAGCAGGGTCGCGTCAAGGACACGGCCAAGCTCGCGGGGATCAACCGCCGCACGCTCTTGCGCAAGCTGAACAAGCACGAGCTGAACAAGTTCGACTACCGCTGAGCGGTCAGCCTCGTCGCGCGCGAGACAGCGTTGACGAGGCGCGGCGCGCGAGGCGGCCCTGGAGGGGCTCCAGCGGCGATCTGGGTTTGGCAGCGCGTTTGCGTTCTAGAGGGGCAGACGAAAGGAGCCCCCCATGTCGACCCTGTTGACCATGATCCTGTTCACTGGGCTCTTCGGCGCCCTCGTGGCGTGCGTCATGGCCTACCCAGCCATGTGCGCCACGCCCATGGACGAGGGATACGAGGACCCGCTCAGCAAGATCGCTGATCCGACCGAGATCAAGACCCACGTCGAGGTCCTGCAGCACGTCTAGCGGACCCGAGCCTGATCGAGATCGACGACGAGCCGCGCCAGGGCGCGGCTCGCGTCGTGTACGGCGGCCTACTCGCTGACGCGGGCCACGACGACGGTCACGTTGTCGGTCCCGCCGTCCGCGAGCGCCGCGTCGCGCATGGCCCGACAGCACGCCTCGGCGCTCTCGCTCTCGCTGAGCAGGCGGACGAGGTCCTCGTCCGGCACGTGCTTGGTCAGGCCGTCGGAGCAGAGCAGGACCTGGTCTCCGGGCTCGAGCGGGATCCGCTTGGCCTGGGGGGCGAACTCGGACTCGCCCCGCTCCTTGCTGTCGAGGGCCTGCCAGAGCACGTGCGACCAGCGCGAGATCTTGGCCTGGCTGTCGGTCAGGGCGCCCTCCTGGCGCAGCTGCTCGGCGACCGTGTGGTCCGTCGTGACCTGGCGCAGCTCGCCTCCCCGCAGCAGGTAGCAGCGGCTGTCGCCGACGTGGACCACGTAGAGGCTGCCGTCGACCAGGTAGGCGCAGGTCAAGGTGGTGCCCATGCTGGAGCCCGGCTGCTTGTCCGCGTGTCGCTCGAGGCGGCGCTTGCAGCTCGCCACCGCGTCGAGGAGGTCCTCGATCAGCTCGCCCTCCGCCAGGGGGCGCTGAGGGTCGAGCCAGTCCAGGGTGGTCACGGCGTAGCGCAGGAAGGTGTTGACGACCATGCGCGAGGCCCGGTCGCCCTGACCCATGCCGCCCATGCCGTCGGCGACGAGGAGCAAGCGGGCCTGGGTCTGCTGGGTCAGCCAGCGGCGCTCGCTCAGCTTGATGCTCGAGTGTTGGATCGCGATCGCCTTGGTCAAGTCGGCGACCACGAACTGATCCTCGTTGCGGTCTCGCTTGAGGCCGCGGTCGGTCAGGCCGAAGCAGTCGTAGTCGAGCTCGCTCATTCTTCCTCCCCCAGTGGGCAAGACGGGACCCCCCTTTGCTAGAAGGTCGCGCATGGATCGTAGTGTCTCGCTGGTCGCCGTGGGCTTCGCGCTCTGGTCGTTGGTCTGTTCAGCACCCTGCGCGGCCCAGCCCGGGCCGGAAGTCTCCTCGCTCGACGTGGCGCAGGTCACCTCCCAGCTGGGCGCGCTCCAGGCGCGCACCGACCTGGACGAGGCCCAGCGCAAGCGCGGGGTCGACGCCTACACCCAGGCCCTGGACCTGCTCCGGCGCGCGCGCGATCAGCGCAGCCGCGCCCAGGAGCTGGAGCGGCGGGTGGTCGAGGCGCCCAAGGAGCTCGAGCAGACCCGCGCCCGCCTGAAGGCCCTCCCCCAGGCCGCCGCTCCCGTGGCGGCGCCGGACGTGTCGCTCGCCGAGCTGGAGGGCAAGCTCCTCGCTGCGCGCCAGAGCCTGAGCGCGGCGCGCGACCGGGCCGGGCAGCTGCGGCGCGACGCCGAGCAGCGGGTCGAGCGCCGGCGCGCCTTGAGCGCCCAGCTGACCGAGCTGCGCAAGCGGCTGGGGTCGACCCAGGCCGCCGCCGAGGTCCCCGAGCCCCCCGGCGAGCCCGAGCGGGCGGAGCACACCCTGGCCCGGGCGCAGCTCGCCCTCCTTCAGGCCGAGATCGCCGCCGTCGAGGGCGAGCTCGCCAGCGACGAGGCGCGCGGCGAGCTCGTCGCGGCCCAGCGCGACCTCGCCCAGCGCGAGCTGGCCCTG
>CALDQK010000202.1 GCA_937911525.1 uncultured bacterium | reverse complement strand
CGCGAGTGCCAGGCGCTGGCGAACTTGGGGGAGCGCTTGATCGCCTCGGTGCAGTCGGCGATCGCCTCCTCGTCGTTGCCCAGCATGATGTGGACCTGGGCCCGGCTGTGCCAGCCGCGCGAATACTGCGGGCGGAGCACGATCGACTCGTCGAGGTCCTTGAGCGCGTCCTCGAGCTTGCCGAGGGCGGAGCGGGCGACGCCGCGGTTGTGATAGGCCATGTGGTGGCCCGGCATAGCGTAGATCGCCTTGTCGTACCACCCGACCGCTTCGGCCAGCTTGTTCTGGGCGTGGTACATCTGGCCCACGTGGAAGAGCGTGTCGGGGTGGCCAGGGTCGTGCTCGAGCGACTTCTTGAACTTCTCGATGGCGCCGGCGTAGTCGCGGGCCTTGACCTTCTCGAAGGCCTCCATCCGCAGCCGCTTGGCCGGGGTCAGCTCTTCGTCCCCCTCTTCGCCTTCCTCCTGGGCGGTGGCGGGCGTGAGGAGGGGACCCGAGAGGGTCAGGCCGAGCGCAAAGGCCAGCAGGGACGAGCGGAACACGGGCGACTCCCTTCCCGAGGGACGGTATCCGGGGCAGCGCCGAGACGCAATCCGAGTGGCCCGCCTTCACACGTGCCCCCTTCACCCGCGCGACAGTCTCCCCGCGTCGCTATGATCCCCGCCTTCTCACTACGTCGTTTGGAGGAAAGACGATGGCCAAGAGCGGCACCTGCCCCGAGTGCGAGGGCGATGTCGAGTTGCCCGAGGATGCGACCGAGGGCGAGATCCTGAGCTGCGCGGACTGCGGCGCCGAGCTGGAGCTGACCGGGCTGGACCCCGTCGAGCTCGAGCTGGCCCCCGAAGAAGAAGAAGACTGGGGCGAGTAGGTGAAGGTCGGAGTCCTCGTCAGCCGGGTTCGCGTGGAAGAGAAGCTCCTGTTCAAGGAGCTGGACAAGCGCGGGGTGGACTACGACCGCCTCGACGATCGAAAACTGATCTTCGAGCTGGGTCAGAACCACCTCTCGCACTACGACGTGATCGTGGAGCGCTGCATCAACCACAGCCGCGCGCTCTACGCGCTCAAGATCCTCGAGGACTGGGGGATTCCGACCGTCAACCGCTACCAGACGGCGGAGGTGTGCGGCAACAAGATCCTGACCAGCGCCGCGCTCAGCCGCGACGGCGTGGCGCAGCCGCGGGTCAAGATCGCCTTCACGCCGGAGTCGGCCATCGAGGCCATGGAAGAGATGGGCTACCCCGTCGTGCTCAAGCCCGGCGTGGGCAGCTGGGGTCGCTTGCTCAGCAAGATCAACGACCGCGAGGCGGCCGAGACGGTGCTCGAGCACAAGCAGCTGCTCGGCACCTATCACCACTCGATCTTCTACATCCAGGAATACGTCGAGAAGCCGGGGCGCGACATCCGGGCCTTCGTGGTCGGCGACGAGACGATCGCGGCGATCTATCGCCAGTCGCCCCACTGGATCACCAACACCGCCCGCGGCGGCAGCGCGAGCGTGTGCGAGATCACGCCCGAGCTGAACGAGATCTGCGTCCAGGCGGCCCGCGCGGTCGGCGGCGGCGTGGTCGCGATCGACGTGTTCGAGGACCCCGAGCGGGGGCTCTTGATCAACGAGGTCAACTACACGATGGAGTACCGCAACTCCATCGAGCCGACCGGGGTCGACATTCCCGCCAAGATCGTCGACTACGTGCTCGCGACCGCCAAGGGCGAGGCCCCGGAGTAGTCCCATGACCACCGTCTCGATCGTCGGCGGCTCCGGCTACGCCGGAGGCGAGCTCTTGCGCTTGCTCCTCGATCACCCGCACTTCGAGGTGGTCCAGGTCACCTCGGAGCGGCAGGCGACCAGGTTCGTCCACACCGTGCACCCCAACCTGCGCGGGCGGACCAAGCTCAAGTTCGTGCCCAGCGCCTCGCTGGAGTCGGTGGACCTGCTCTGCCTGGCGCTGCCCCACGGCCACGCGAGCAAACGGATCGACGAGTTCGCCGACAAGGCGGGGCGGATCCTCGACCTCTCGGCCGACTTCCGCCTCGACGACCTCGAGCGCTACGAGCGGACCTACGGCGAGCCCCACGCGGCGCCCGAGTGGAACACCAAGTTCGTCTACGGCCTCCCCGAGACCAACCGCTCCCAGCTGAGCGGGGCCAGCTACGTGAGCGGGGTCGGCTGCAACGCGACCGCGAGCAACCTGGCGCTCCTGCCCCTGGCGCGGGCCGGCCTGCTCGACCCCGAGCGGCCGGTCCTGGTCGACCTCAAGGTCGGCAGCTCCGAGGGCGGCAACAAGCCGAGCCTGGCCAGCCACCACCCCGAGCGGAGCGCCGTCGTGCGCAGCTACGCGCCGGTCAAGCACCGCCACCAGGCCGAGGTCGAGGAGCAGCTCGGCCTGGACGACGTGTGGCTGAGCGTGACCTCCATCGACATGGTGCGCGGCGCCCTGGCCACCGCCCACTGCTGGGCCCCCGAGGAGGTCGAGACCAAGGACCTCTGGAAGGCCTACCGGGGCGCCTTCAAGGGCGAGCCCTTCGTGCGGGTGGTCAAGGACCGGGTCGGCGTCTACCGCTACCCCGAGCCCAAGCTGCTCTGGGGGAGCAACTACGCCGACGTCGGCTTCGAGGCCGAGGGGCGCCGGATCGTCTCGATCTGCGCGATCGACAACCTGATGAAGGGGGCCGCGGGGACGGCGCTGCAGTGCATGAACCTGATGCTCGGCTTCGAGGAGACGCTCGGGCTGGGCTTCCCAGGGCTGCACCCGATCTAGGAGCCTAGGAGCCCGCGTGCCCCTCGAATACCTCGGCGGCGTCCCCGACTGGTGCGGCGAGGCCGCCAACCGGAACAAGCTGGAGGAGTGGTATCGCGGCTTCGGACCCGGCGGCGTCCCCTGCCCGGTGTGCCAGACCCGCAAGCTGACGGCGGACTTCCGCCGCCTGACCCAGCACTTCGCCGCCGGCAAGGAGAAGGTCAGCGTCCAGCCAGCCGGCCCCGCCGCCCGCGCGCGCAGCTGGTCGGTCAGCCTCCTGGCCTCGCCGGCGGCCGTGCTCGGCGGCCAGCCCAGCCAGGAGCTCGAGATCGTGCACCTCCAGCTGACCTGCAGCCAATGCAGCCACGTGCTCCTCTTCGACGCCAAGGCGATCGGGATCGCGGTCTAGCCATGATCGAGCTGAAGCGAGCCGCGCTGCAAGCGCACCTGGCCGAGGGCAAGCGGGTCCGCCGCACCCTCGAGCCCTGGGGGCGGCTGCACCTCGACCGCTCCTTGCCCTTCCTCTGCCTCTACCGCCGCCCGCGGGAGGGCGCCGTCGAAGGCTTCGAGTCGCTCCTCACGAGCGAGGCCTGCTACCTCTACGCCGAGGAGCCAGAGGAGAGCCTGCAGCCGCTGCGGGCGCTGCTGAGCGAGGTGACCAGCGCCCTGACGGCGGCCGAGGGCCCTTCGCTCCTGCTCGAGCTCTGGCTGGGCCCGCCGCCCGAGGACGCCCTCCCGCGCGGGCCGCGCTTCACGATCGTGACGGGCCCGCGCTCGCCCGACCCCGCCGTGGTCGACCTCTTCGCCAGCCGGCTGCGTCTGATCAAGCAGGCCCACCACCCGGCCGAGGTCGAGGTACGGCGCGATCCGCGCGTGGCCCCGCCCGGGCGGAAGGCGGTCTACGGCGAGGACCGCCTGCGCAGCCTGGAGCTCTTCCACCTCGGCCTCGAGATCGAGCCCAGCCTCGTCGCCTCCCGGACGCTGAAGCCAGCGCCCCTCTTGCTGCGGCGCCTGCGCCGCCAGCTGAGCAAGGCCATGCGCTGGCTCTTCCACGAGTTCGCCCAGGGCCAGGAGGGGCCGGCCGGCGCGGGCCCCAGCGCCCACGTCATGGCTCCGCGCCGGCTGGAGCGGGCCGCGCTCGAGGCCGACGCCGCCCTGGCCGCGGTCTCGGGGCAGCTGAGCTTCATCCTCGCCGTGACCCCGATCAACATGCCCCAGCTGTGGCGCACCTGGCAGCGGAGCGGGACCTTCGGGCAGTTCGTCTACCGGCCCCTGACCTACGACCCCCACCAGCTCAAGCGCGAGCTCTACGCGGCGCGGATCGAGCGCGTCGAAGACCCGGCCCTGGCCGGCCTCCTGCGCCAGCTCCAGCACGAGCTCGACCTCAAGCTGACGCTCCTGCTCGACATCGGCCGCAAGCGCTTCCTCTACGGCAGCCAGCAGGTGTTCGGCGTCGTGGACCCCGAGACCCGCGCCGCGGCGCACGCCCTGCTGGACCTGCTCCCCGAGCACGACCAGGCCGCCGCCAAGACGATCCCCTCGGCCAAGGTCGCGCCCATGGCGGAGGAGGAGATCGAGCGCTATCGCGCCAAGGACGAGTCCTTCGCCGCGCGCGTCGAGCTCCGGCCCGACCTCTCGAGCGGCATGATGTGCTCGCGCGGCAACCTCTTGATCGCCAACAACATTCCGCTCGGGCGCGAGCGGGTCGAGGCGCTCCTGGCCCACGAGGTCGGCACCCACCTCGTGACCTACTACAACGGCCTGGCCCAGCCGCTGACCCTCTTCGGCAGGGGGCTCGCCAGCTACATTCCGCTCCAGGAGGGCATGGCCGTCCTGGCCGAGTTCCTGGTCGGAGGCCTCGACGCCAACCGCCTCCGGCTCCTGGCGGGCCGCGTCGTGGCGGTCGACGCGCTCCTGGCAGGGGCTGAGCCCCCCGAGACGATCCGCATCCTGCGCGAGGACCACGGCTTCCCCGAGCGGACGGCCTTTCGGATCGCGGTCCGCGTCCACCGCGGCGGCGGCTTGACCAAGGACATGGTCTATCTGCGCGGGCTGCGCCAGCTGCTCGCCTACCTCGGACGGGGTGGCAGTCTGGAGCCCCTCTATGTCGGTAAGATCGCCCTCGAACACGTCGGGGTCGTGGAGGAGCTTCTGCAGCGCGAGCTGCTCGCGCCGCCGCGCTTCCGCCCCCGATACCTGGAGCGCGAGGACGCGCGCCGCCGCTTGGACTGGTTGCGAGAAGGACAGAGCGTGAGCGACCTGCTGAAAGCCCCTGCATGAGACTGGCATTCATCGTCAACGGAGTGAAGGACCGCAAGGCCGGGCAAACGACGGTTCACCTCGCCATGGCCGCGATCAATCGCGAGCACGAGGTGTGGCTGATCGGGGCCGAGGACCTGGCCCTCGACCCCGACGAGCGCGTGCGGGCCTGGGCGGTCTCGCCTCCGGCCAAGCGCTACAAGTCGCCCGACTCCTTCGTGAACCAGCTCAACGGACCGAACGCGGAGCGCAAGCGGATCACCGTCGACGAGCTCGACGTGGTCATGCTGCGGGTCAACCCCGCCGTGCGGGAGCCGGAGCGGGCGCGGGCCGCCATGACCGCGCTGACCTTCGCGACCGCGATCACGCGCAGCGGAACGATCGTGCTCAACGACCCCCTCGGCCTGCAGAGCGCGAGCAACAAGCTCTACTTCCACCTCTTCCCCCAGGAGGTGGTCCCGCGCTCGCTGATCACCTGCAACGCGGGCGACATCAAGTCCTTCGTCAAGGAGGTCGGCCAGGTCGTGCTCAAGCCCCTGCGCGGCACCGGGGGCAAGAACGTGTTCCTGGTGCGCAAGGAGGAGAGGAGCAACCTCAGCCAAATGATCGAGGCGATCACCCGCGACGGCTACGTGATCGCCCAGGAATACCTGCCCGAGGCCAGCGAGGGCGACATGCGCCTGCTGCTGCTCAACGGTAAGCCCTTCAAATACAAGGGCAAGTACGCCGCCGTGCGCCGCCGCTGCGGCGACGAGGACGTGCGCAGCAACGTCCACGCGGGCGGAATCCCGGCCCAGGCCAAGGTCACCGAGCGCGAGATCAAGATCGCCCAGCTCGTCGGGCCCAAGCTGGCCAAGGACGGCATGTTCCTGGTCGGGCTCGACATCATCGGCGACAAGCTGGTCGAGATCAACGTGTTCACCCCGGGTGGCATGGCCGGCGCGCGCCAGTTCGAGGGGGTCAACTTCTTCTCGGCCCTGATCCAGGACCTCGAGCGCAAGGTCAACTTCGCGACCAGCTACCGGCACACCTTCGACAACGCGCGCCTGGCGACCCTCTAGCCAAGGGCCCTGCCCGGAGACTCCGGTCGTGCCTGTGCCCGTCTGACCACTCCACACGTCTCGGGCCTCCGAGCGGCGCGAGGGGGGTCGGAGGCGGCTGGACGTGGCGCTTTACGAAGGAAAGCAAGCAGTGGGGAAGGAGAGGAGATCGGCAAGATCTGCGATCTCAGCCTTCAGGAGCGAAGCCTAGCCAGCGCTTCTCGAGTGACTGCTTTCGCCTGCCCGCCAGCCGCAGCCTTCCTGTCCTTCCTCGGTTCCTGCTCTCCTCCCTTAGGCGCCACGTCTGGATGCCCTCGCCTCACGAGCGTGTGGCCCGAGTCGTGTGGGATCGTCAGCCGTTCCCGTGCCCGTGCCCGGAAAGCGACACACCGAGGAACTGTCGCAGTCAGCGACAGCTCCCTCGCACTAGCCGATTCGGGCACGGGCAGGGGCACGAGCACGAAGCACCACGCCAGTTCTCGCGCTGGAACGGCCTAGAAGGGGTTCCAGGGCTGCTGGGCCGCGTCGATCCGCGCGCGGCCTTCGGGCGAGAGCTGCGCCATGTCCACCACCTCGGGGATCTCGCCCAGCTCCTCCCGCAGCACCTCGCAGATCACGCACTCGCACTCGTCGTCGCGGATCAGCCCGAGGGGCCCCGAGATCATGCGGATCGTGGTCTGAACCTGTGAGCCGCGCTCTGGCAGCCCGCGCTGCCTGCGCTGCCGGCGGCCGAGGCTGCGGGTCTTCTTGGGGGTCGGGGTCTTCGCCTTCCGGCGTCGCTGCTTGGCCATGGGGCCCTCCTTGGTCTGGAGGTCCCTAGGCAGGTCTCGTGCCCGCTGGAAGTGCTGTTGGCGTGGTCGGCATGGATCGAATGGGAAAGATCTGCCCATGGGGCGCGGGCAACATCTGCCCGTCGGCTCGAGCGGTGAGACGAAGCGTAGACTCGAGGCGTGGAGTTCGAACTCCGAGGGCAGCCGTCTTGAACGGTGAGCCGCTGGGAGTCGGCGCGAGCTCGATCTCGCTGGTCAGCTGGGTCTACCTGCTCGTGCGCCTGCTGAGGCGCAGGGGCAGCCCCTAGGGCAGCCACACCTCGAGCCCGGATTGGCTGCCGAGGTAGAGGTGCTCCCCGTCGGTGGCCGCGTCCCGGTAGGCGGTCGGCCTGGGGTGTATGCGCAGGCGCTGGCCGGTGAGCGTCCACTCGCTCAGGCCGCCGAGGCCCTTGTTGATCTCGCCCTCGGCGGCGTAGACCCGCTCGCCAATGTGGGTCAGCCCGCGCACGGCGCCCGGCAAGGCCAGGGCCAGGATGCCGTTGCCGAACTCGGGCTTTCCGTCCTCGGTCCGGCTGACGAAGGTCTGGAGCACCTTGCCCTCGTGGTCGTAGCGGATCAGCTCGCCGATGTTCGTCCCCGCCATGAAGGAGCCGTCCGGCAGCGGGTGCAGCGAGTCGACGGCCGCCATCGCGCGCAGGGCCACGAGCTCGACCCCGCGCTCGAGGTCGTAGATCCGCGTGTGGTTGTCGAAGGCGCGGTTGTTGCCCTGGCCGCCGAAAGCCTCGTCCGAGTTGCGACCGGTGCCCGCCAGGAGGCGGCCCTTGAGGAAGCAGAGCTGCCGCACGCGCCCGTCGACGCGCCCGAGCACCCGCAGCGCGCCGCCGGACGCGGGGATCGTGCCCACCTGGCGGAGGGAGTCGTCGAGCTGCCCGCCCACGGCGAGGGTCTTCCCGTCGGGGGAGAGCGCGAAGGCCTCCAGGCGGCGCAGCCCGGTCTCGAGCTCGCCCAGCTCCTCGCCGGTGCTCAGGTCGACCCGCCGCAGGGTCTTGGACTTGTAGGAGAGGAGCGCCGTGCGGCGGTCGAGGCTCAGGCGCGCGTAGGCCCAGGACGTGCCGCTCCGGCGCCAGAGCTCCTCTCCTTCGCGGTCGAGGACGAGCACGTCCTGCTCGCTGCACACCAGGAGGCGCTTGTTGGGCAGCGGGTGGATCTCCTGCACGTCGCGCCCTTGCAGCCAGGTCCGCAGCGGGAAGGTCCGCTGCGCTGCGACCCAGGCGGCGTGGGCCTCCTCGCGCTCGGGGTGCTCCGGGTTGGCCGCCAGCCACTTCGCGAGCGCCTCCGCCCGCTCGCGCAGGTCTTGCAGCCGGAGGTGCTTCTGCAGCGCTTTGCCCGCTGCGGCGATCGCGGCGGGGTCGGGAGCTGCGGGGAGATCCCGGGGCGCGCCCGCCCGAGCGGCCCCAGGCGTCGAGTTCGCCGGTCCCTCGGCGCCGACTTGCGTCGCCAGCCCCAGCCCGAGCGCGGCCGCCGCTGCCAGGGTCAGGCCGATCAGCAGCCGGCGCGAGTGGCGGCGGCGGGGGAGGCTCGGCACCCCCACCAGGCCCGCCAGGAGCGCCTCGACCTCGCCCGCGTGCTGGGGCCGCTGGGCGGGGTCCTGGTGGAGCAGGCGCGCGCAGAGCTCGTCGAGGCTGGCCGGCAGCGAGTCGTCTACGCTGCTCGGCGCGGGGCGGGGCTCGCTGAGGATGTTCCCGATCAGCTCGGCGGGGGTCTCGGCGTCGCCCGTGGCCACCTCGCCGGTCAGGAGCTCGAACAGGATCAAGCCCAGGGCGTAGACGTCGACGGTGGGCTCCGCGCTGCCGCGCAGCTGGTCGGGCGACATGTAGCGCGGCGTGCCGATCAAGGCGCCCGTCTGGGTCAGGCGCTGGTCGCGCTCGGGAGCCAGGGCCAGGCCGAGGTCGATCACGACCGGCGCGCCGTCGCCGCGCAGGACGACGTTGGCGGGCTTGAGGTCGCGGTGCACGATCCCCTCGCGGTGCAGCGCGGCCACCCCCGCCGCGACCCCGTGGGCGACGGCCAGCGCGCGCGGGACGGGGAGCGGCCCGCGCTCGAGCACCTCGGCCAGGGACTCGCCCTCGACGAGGTCCATCGCATACCAGAGCAGGCGCCCCTCCCGGCCGCCCTCGTGCACGCCGACGACCTGGGCGTGCCGGACCCGCGCCAGGTGCTCGACCTCGCGCCCGAAGCGCG
>CALDQK010000201.1 GCA_937911525.1 uncultured bacterium | reverse complement strand
GTCGTGCTGAACGCGCGGAAGGAGAGCCAGTCGACCATGTCGCGGGGGGCCCAGTCCTCCGGGGCGCCCCCCTCGGCGAGCGCCCGCGCGGAGGCGGTCGAGCTCGCCTTCGCGCACGTGCTCGAGCGCTGGTCCTTCGCCGCGCTCAAGGGCGAGCGGCGCGCGAAGCTCGTCCAGCGCGCGGGAGACCTCCTGCGCGAGGAGGAGCTGAGCGGGGGTCGCTACCGCGCCGCCGCCAACGTGGACGAGGTCCGCAACCGGATCCTGGACGAGCTCCAGGTCGAGCAGACCTTCGGGCGCGACCCCTTCGTGACCGCGCTGCTCAACGACGACTGGTACACGGGCGAGGGGCTGACCCTCGACGAGCAGGAGGCCCTCGGTGGCACCGCCCGGAAGGCGCTCGCGGACCACCTCAACCGGCTGCGCTTCCGCGAGACCGAGAACGAGCAAGCTCAGATCGACCAGGCCGCCCTGGAGCTGGGCGCGACGCCGAGCACCCAGCTGATGCAGGAGTTCTGCCAGGCCTTCCAGGCCTCGCTGGTCGTGCGCGTCGGCGGCAAGATCCGCTTCGAGCCCGAACCCGACGAGCTCGCCCGCGCCGAGTGGGCGGGCCGCCTGCGCTGCGAAGACGTCGAGGCCGTGCTCTGGGACCGGGACACCGCCACGGTCCTGGCGCGAGTCACGCTCCGCTCGGAGCCCGGCGGGGAGGGACCCGGCGTCGTGGGTCAGCCGCGCCTGCGCCAGGGCGCGGCGCTGGGGGACGCGTGCGAGGGATACGCGGCCGCGATCGGGCGAGCGCTCGGGGTCGAGGTCGCGCGGCGCATGTTCGAGCGCTTCTACGCGGGGGATCGGCGGGGGACTCGCTAGGGGGAAGGAAGGGCTGGCTGTCGCTGGGGCGTGGGCGCCTGGGTGATCCGGGTTTGAACGGGGAAAACTGGAAAGCCGGAAGGGGCCAGGCGGAGCGAGGGCGCGGCTCGCGGGGCGGGGATTGAAGAAGGAAAGCAGGAAAGCAGGAAAGGCGCCTGAAGCGGCGTAGGTGGCGCGGCGATCCGGCTTGGGCTTCAGGAAGGAAGGGCTGGGACGTCGACGAGGCCCGCGTGCTGGACCCGGCCCTCGTTGAACGCTTTGAGCGCGTCCGTCACGACGTGGTCGAGGGCGGCGCGCAGACCCGCGCCGGTGTCGCGACGGGCGGTGAAGACGGCGGCGCCCTGTAGGCCAAGGAGTTCGGTGAGCTCCTCCGCTTCCCACTCGGGTCGTCCGGAGCGGAGGTAGGCCACCGCCAGAGGAAAGCCAGCCTCCAGGTAGGGCCGTACGTGCTGCGCCTGGTCTTGACCGTAGCCCTCGTAGCCCTTCTGCGGACTCGGCACGAACACCAGTCCGGCTGCCTGAGCAAGCGGCCACAAGCGCGTGCTCTGGTGCCAAGTCGGACCTGGAGCCCCGATTAACGTCAGGTGGACTGCGCGCCCGTCGCGGTCGAGGTCTGCGCGCCGCCATCCAAAGAGCAAGAGGCGGTCACCCTCTGCGGCGATCGAGCTGGCCTCCGTGGCGTCGCGGCCTGCCTCTTGGTGCAGCTTCACCAGCGCGTCGTGAGTGGGACAGCGCTTGGAGTCGCTGCTCGAGAGGAACGCGATCTGGAGCCTGAGGGAGTCGGGGCGGATCCAGGCGTGGGGGCGCAGCTCGGACACCCAGGCCCTCAGCGGGGGGCGTGGGTGAAGCGGAGCTCGCGGACCAAGAGGTCCTTGCCGCGGAGCGCGATCCCCTGGTTGCGCTCGCTCTCGACGGCGAGCGAGAGGGCCTGGGCGGCGAGGCCTTCGAGCTTGCGCCGCAGGGCGCCGGTCGGGTCGCCCTCGCCGGTGGTCACGTGCTTGGCCAGCGCGATCAGGTCGGGCTGGGGCTTGCGGGCCACGACGAGGTAGAGCGTCTCGACGCCGGGGTTCTCGTCCAGGATGAAGAAGTGCTCCCGGCCGGGGATCCAGTGCGCGCCCTTGGGGAGGGGGTTCTTGGCGGCCGGCGGGGCGTCGGGGAGCAGGCGCTCGGTCTCGGGAAAGAGCCGCCACAGCTTGCCGCTGCTGTCGTAGCTGAGCAGGTAGACGTGCGCAGGCTGGTCGAGGCGCAGCTCGCACTGGAGCTGGTCGCCGTGGCGGAGGCGGACGCCGTCGGTCACGAGCAGGTCCTCCTCCAGCTTGCGGGTCGGGTCGAGGCGCTGGCCGTGGAAGGTCACCCGCGCGACCAGGTCCGGCTCGCTCCAGTTGGCCTCGCGCCACACGGCGGGGCCTGGGTGGAACACGCGCGCGACCGGGGCGCGCGGCGCGCCGAGCGAGAGGTCGTAGGCCGTGGCGGTCACGCGCTGCCCGACCTCGATCAGGACCGCGGCGTCGACCTCGAGGGCCGCGCGGAGCTTGGCCCGCTGGGCGGGCTCGTAGACCAGCTCGGCCCGCGGCTCGCCCAGGCCCGCCTTGCCGCCGCGGGCGCGGCACTCGGCCGGCGAGCGGACCTCGAGCTGGGCGTCGATCAGGCGGGCCACGATCCGCCCCGCGAGCCGGCCGGCGACCTCGCGCTGGTCCTCGCCCGCGGCCGGCAGGAGGACCGCCACCCGCTGAGCCCCGCCCAGCGCCTCGCGCAGCCGCTCGACCAGCGCGAAGGCCTCGACCTCGAGCGCCTGGTCCTGCAGGTAGCGTCGCTGCTCGTCGTCGAGCTGCGGCTCGAGGGCTCGGATCAAGCTCTGGAGCACCTCGCCCGCGGGCCGCTTGCCGCGCAGGGCCCGCTCGGCCAGCTCGCGCGCCTTGCGCCGCCAGAGGTCGGCCTCGCCCTCGCGCAGCGCGGCCAATCCGGCCTCCGCCAGGCGCAGCTCCTCGGCCGCGTTGGCGGCGCTGGCCGCCTCGCGGGCCTGGGTGTAAGAGCGCAGCGCCTTCTCGCGCAGCTTGTCGCGCTCGCCCTCGGCCCGCGCCACGCCCTCGCGTCCGTAGTCGGCCCGCAGCGCGTCGCCCAGCAGACGCCAGGGCTTGGGCCGCTCTGGCTGGGCCGTGGTGACCCGCTCGAAGCGATTGGCGGCCTCGGCGTAGCGCGCCCGCGCCAAGAGGTCCCGCCCCTCGCGCAGCACCTCCTCCACGTCGAGGGGCGGCGCCTCCTCCCCCAGGCGCCGCGCGCTCTCCTCGAGGGCGGCCAGGTCGAAGGACACGAGCACGGTCGCCTCGTAGGGGCCGCAGTCGACCAGGTAGCGCTGCTGAAGCACGCCCTGGGTCAGCGCCTCGCGCTCGAGCTGCTCGGCCAGCCGCCGCCGCTGCGCCGCCGTGCGCCCGGGGCGCCTCAGCTCGGCCAACCCCGCGACCACCTTGCGCGCCGCAGCCCGCCGCGCGGCGTTCAGCGCGCTCGCCTCGTCGGCCTGGTTGAGCGCCTGCCCGACCGCCTGCCCGCGCGGGTGCTCGGCGGCGACCCACTCGGGCACGGGGTCCGGCTTGCAGCAGCCTGCGAGCGAGACGAGGAAGGCAGAGAGCAGGAAGCGCGACAGTCTCATGAGGGAGAGGTTAGCTCGAATCTCGCCCGCCGCGAAACCGGGGTAAGACCACATTCCTTGGCGTTCTTGGCGTCCTTGGCGGTTATCTCCGAAACGCGAAGGAGCTGTCGCACGAGCGAC
>CALDQK010000200.1 GCA_937911525.1 uncultured bacterium | reverse complement strand
GCCTTCTTCTTCGTCGCCGTCTTCTTCTTCGTCGACGTCTTCTTCTTCGTCGACGTCTTCTTCTTCGTCGACGCCTTCTTCTTCGTCGACGTCTTCTTCTTCGTCGACGTCTTCGTCGCCTTCTTCTCGGCGTCGGTCTCGTCAGCTGCGTCGTCGCTCATGAACGCACCTCCGGGGGGTCCGCCTCGGGAACCGCGGACTCTCGGTTGGCGACCCAACGCGCGGCGGCCCCGTCGCGGTAGGACTCCTTCTTCCAGATCGGCACCTGCGCCTTGAGCGCGTCGATCCCGTGCCGGCAGGCCGCGAAGGCCTCACCGCGATGCGGGGTCGAGACCGCGACCAGGACGCTGGCCTCGGCGAGGGGGACCTCGCCCAGGCGATGGATCAAGCACACGTGGACCACGTCGGGCCAGCGCTCGCGGATGTCCGCCGCCAGCTTGCGCAGCTCCTTCTTGGCCATCTCTTCGTAGGCCTCGTAGGCCAGCTGGGCGACCGGGCGCCCCTCGTGGACCTCGCGGGTGGTCCCTACGAAGAGGGCGATCCCGCCGCAGCGCGGGTCACGGATCGACTCATAGGCGGCGCCCACGTCGATCGCTTCGTGCACCAGCTCGATGTGATCGCTCACTATCCCCCTCCCAGGGGCGGAATCAGGGCCACCTCGTCGCCGGCCTGGAGGGCCCGCTGGGGCGAGGCCAGCTCCTGATTGACCGCGACCCCGAGGCTCGCGCGTCTGCGCTCGATCTCGGGGTGTTCCGCCGCGAGGTGTTCGAGCAGGTCGGCCACACGTGGCTCCGCTGCCTCTAGACGCACGCGCACGCTCTCGCGGCCGAGCGCCTCGCGCACGCCTGCGAAGAGCTTGACTTCGAGCTCCAAGCCCACGCGCTCGATTCTAGGCGCGCCGGCGCGGCCACGCCACCTGCCGCGAAGGGGGTTGAAAATCCGCTCAGGGCTATACTCGGGTGTGAACAGCCCCCTCCCCAACGCGCCGCCCAGCGCGCCGGCGCCCCACTTCACGCCCCAGGCCGAGGTCGTGCTGCGAGCGCGCTACCTCCACCGGCGCGAAGACGGCCAGGAGAGCCCGCCCGAAATGCTGTGGCGGGTGGCGCGCGTGGTGGCCGCGGCCGAGGAGCGCTACGGCGCCGACGCGGCCGCGCAGACTGGCACCGCCGAGTCCTTCTATCGGCTGATGGCCGAGCGGCGCTTCCTGCCCAACTCGCCCACCTTGGGCAACGCTGGCCGGACGCGGGGCCAGCTCTCGGCCTGCTTCGTGCTGCCCCTCGAGGACTCCCTCGACCAGATCTTCGAGACCGTCAAGAACGCGGCCCGGATCCACGGCACCGGCGGCGGGACGGGGTTCAGCTTCTCGCGCCTCCGCCCCCGCGACGACCTGGTGCGCGACTACGGCAAGGCCTCGGGCCCCGTGGCCTTCCTGGAGGTGTTCGACGCCGCCACGGGCGCGATCAAGCAAGGGGGCGTGCGCCGCGGCGCCAACATGGGGATCCTGCGGGTCGACCACCCCGACATCCTCGAGTTCGTGCGGGCCAAGCGCTCGATCGGCAAGCTGAGCCACTTCAACATCTCGGTCGCGGTCACCGACGCCTTCATGAGCGCCCTGGCGGCGGACGAGCGCTACGCCCTCGTCAACCCGCGCCACGGCGAGGCCACGGGTGAGCTCTCGGCCCGCGAGGTGTGGGAGGAGCTCTCCCGCTCGGCCTGGACCACCGGCGACCCCGGCCTGATCTTCATCGACCGGATCAACGCCGCCGCCCCGACCCCTCAGCTGGGCGCGATCGAGAGCACCAACCCCTGCGGCGAGCTGCCGCTGCTCCCCTACGAGAGCTGCAACCTGGGCAGCGTCAACCTCGCCGCCCACCTCAGCGGCGGCGCCCTCGACGAGGAGGCCCTGCGCGAGTCGATCCGGCTCGGGGTCCGCTTCCTCGACGACGTGATCGACGCCAACGAGTTCCCCCTCGAGCAGATCGCCCAGGTCACCCGCCAGACGCGCAAGATCGGCCTGGGCGTCATGGGCTGGGCGGACCTCCTGATCGGGCTCGGGATCCCCTACGCCAGCGAGGCCGCGCTCGCGCTCGCCGACCGCCTGGGCGGGCTCCTGCTCGAGACCGCGCGCGAGGCCTCCCGCGAGCTGGCCCGCGCGCGCGGGCCCTTCCCGGCCTGGGAGGGCTCCCGCTGGCAGCGCGAAGGCGTCGAGGGCCCGCTGCGCAACAGCACCACGACCACGATCGCGCCCACGGGCACGATCTCGATCCTGGCCGGCTGCAGCTCCGGGATCGAGCCGGTCTACGCGCTCGCCTACCGGCGCACGGCCCTGGACGGCGAGGCCGAGCTGACCTTCGTCCACCCCGGCCTCGCGGCGCACGGCGAGCGCGAGGGCTACTGGAGCGAGGAGCTGGCCCAGGAGGTCCTCTCGCGCGGGACCCTCCCCAGCGAGGGGATCCCCGCCGAGGCCCGCGAGCTCTTCCGCACCGCCCACGAGGTCGAGCCCGCCTGGCACGTGCGCCACCAGGCCGCCTGGCAGGGACACATCGAGAACGCGGTCAGCAAGACGGTCAACCTCCCCCGCAGCTCGCAGCCACAGGACGTGGACGCGATCTACCGCCTGGCCTGGGAGCTGGGCTGCAAGGGGATCACCGTCTACCGCGACGGCAGCCACGAGGGGCAGGTCCTCAGCCACCCCCAGGGCCCCGCCTGCGGCGGCCCCGAGTGCGCCGAGCCAGGGCTGCTCGAGGAGGCCGCCGAGTGAGCGTGCGCGTCGAACGCCAGGGGCCGGTCACGACCGTGATCCTCTCCCGCCCCGAGGCGCGCAACGCCGTCGACCGGCCGACCGCCGACGCCCTGACCGAGGCCTTCCTGGCCTTCGAGGCCGACCCCGAGGCCCGGGTGGCCGTGCTCTGGGGCGAAGGCGGCACCTTCTGCGCCGGGGCCGACCTCAAGGCGATCGGCGGCGAGCGCCAGAACCGCGTCGAGCCCCTCGGCGAGGACGACCCCGGCCAGGGACCCCTGGGGCCCTCGCGCCTCGAGCTCGACAAGCCCGTGATCGCCGCCGTCTCGGGGCACGCGGTCGCCGGGGGCTTGGAGCTGGCGCTGTGGTGCGACCTGCGGATCGTCGAGGCCGACGCCGTCCTGGGGGTGTTCTGCCGCCGCTGGGGGGTCCCCTTGATCGACGGCGGCACGGTCCGCCTGCCCCGCCTGATCGGGCTCAGCCGCGCCATGGACCTGATCCTGACGGGCCGGCCCGTCGGCGCCGCCGAGGCCGAGCAGATCGGCCTGGCCAACCGGGTCGTGGCCCCGGGCCACGCTCGCGCGGCGGCCGAGGCGCTGGCCGCCCAGATCGCCGCCTTCCCGCAAGCCTGCCTGCGCAGCGACCGCCGCGCCGCGCTCCGCCAACACGGCCTCCCGCTGCGCGAGGCCCTCGCGCTCGAGTTCGCCGAGGGCTTGCCCTCACTCCAAGCGGAGGGCGTCGCTGGCGCCGCCCGCTTCGCGGGCGGCGCGGGCCGTCACGGACGCTTCGAGGGCTGAATCGTCCGGCGCTGGCCGCTGCTGCTGCGCCCCCCCTTCTCACGGCGCTTGCAGTCGTTCTCGAGGTAGGACTCGAGCAGCTCCAGCACGAGCTGCTGGGGGAGGGTGACCCGCTCCCAGGGCTCGAGGCTGAGGATCTCGGTTCTTAGCCGTAGAATCGCGTTTCGTGAGAGAGACATGTGACCACCTGTCTCCCGACCGGCTGGCACTTTGGCATTTCGAGGCGCCCCTCGCAGCGGCAGGCCAAGATCGATCGCTCGTGGCAAGTCGGGCTGGTCGGAGGCGAGACGTAAGTTGAGGTCATGGCTGGCCTGAGCGAGCTAGAGCAGGACCTGCAGCGGGCCGCCCAGCTCGCCTGGGACGAGCTCTCTCACGACCTGAGGGCGCGACTCCTCGACGAGGCGCGCGGCCAGCGCGCCGCCGCGCTCTCCCGGCTCGCCGAGCACGCGCGCCACGCTGCCCAAGCCGACGCTCGCCTCGCAGCCGCCGGCCACGCGCCGCTCCCGGCCGACGACCCCGCGGGCCGAGTCCTGGAGCACCTCTGCCCCGCCGCGGCAGCGGCGCTGGCCAGCGAAGACCCCGGGGCGTCCGGCTCGAGCCCCTGGACCGCGCGCAGCCAGAAGCGCCGCGGCGGGGTCTACACCGAGCGCCCCCTGGTCGACCTCCTGCTCGACCTCGCCGGCTACCACGGTCAGGAGCGGGTGCTCGAGCCGGCGGTCGGCGCAGGCGCCTTCCTGCTGCGCGCCTGGGAGCGGGCCCGCGCGGCGGGGGTCGCCCCCGCGCGCCTCGCAGAGCGGCTGCGCGGGGTGGACGTCCACCCCTACGCCCTGCGCGAAGCGCGCTGCGCCCTCCGCCTCCTGGCGGGCGAGGCTGCGCCCAGGCTGGTCGAGGCCGACGCCCTCGCCGACGCCGAGGCCTGCCCCGCCGGGGAGTGGGACCTCGTCGTCGGCAACCCGCCCTACGTCCGCGGCGAGCGGATCCCCGCTGAGCTGCGCGCGCGCTACCGCGCGCGCTTCCCCGACCTCGGCGCCGGCAACCAGGACCTGGCCGGCTACTTCGTCGCGGCCGGCCTCGAGTGGCTGCGCGAAGGGGGCCGCCTGGCCTTCGTGCTCAGCCAGGGCCTGCTCGAGGCCCGCTCCACGCGGGGCCTGCGCGAGCTGCTCGGCGCCCACCAGCTCGAGGCGCTGGTCAGCCTGGAGTGGGCGCCCGGGGCCTTCCCCGACGCCTCGGTGATCCCGCTCCTGCTCGTGGTCCGCAAGGGCCCGCCGCCGGCGGGCCACCGGGTCCGCCTCGGTCGCGCCACCTGGGGGCCCGGGCGCGAGGCCCTCGAGGTCAGCTGGTCGCAGCTCGAGCAGGGCCGCTTCCTGCGCCTCGCGCCCGAGGGGCGCTGGCCGCTCTTCCTCCGCCGCGGCGACGCGAGCTTGCTCGAGGGTCTGCGCCGCCTGCCCACCCCCCTCGAGGCCGGCTACGGGCTCGCGATCCGCACCCGGGTCGGCGCCGGTGAGCTCGTGGCCGAGGGCCCAGAGCCCCCCGCCAGCTTCAGCGCGCCGCGCCCGCTGCGGGACGGGCGCGACGTCGCGGCTTGGGGAACCGAGCCCGTCCGCCGCTGGATCGACTACCGCCCCGAGGCGATCTCGGACGCCAAGAGCGAGGACTTCTTCGCGGGGCCCAAGCTGCTGATCCCGCGGATCGCGCTCACGCCCCAGGTGGCGGTCGACGAGAGCGACGCCCTCTGCCGAAACACGGTGATGGTCGCGCGCCCCCCCGCCGGTCGCGACCTCTACGCCACCGCGGCCCTGCTGAACTCGCTCCCGCTGCGGGTCTACGCCTTCCACCTGCTCCGGGCGGGGGTGCTGGCAGGCTCGCACCGCTGCACCTTCTACGCGCGCGTGCTCCAGGCCCTCCCCCTGCCCACGCTGGACGAGGGCGACGAGGCCGAACTGGCCCGGCTCGGGCGCGAGGCGACCCGCCTGGCGCGCGACCCCGCGCGCCGCGAGCAGCTGGTCGAGCTGGAGCGCGCCCTCGACGAGCGCGCCGCCCTGGCCTACGGCCTGAGCGCCAGCCAGCTGCGCCGGCTGCGACGCGAGGCGGGGCGCGACCCCCTGGCCACCGTCCTCCGCCCGGCGCGCCTCGGACAGCGGCGCCGGCGAATCGGAGTCGCCGAATTCGCCGCTGGAGCCCGCTACCGGTAGTAGATTGGCGCCCTATGCAACTGGCGTCCCTCCGGGTCCAGGGCTTCCGCGGCATGGAAGACCTGCTCCTGCCCCTCGACCACGTCACCGTCCTGGTGGGTGAGAACCGCGTCGGCAAGACGACCCTGGTCGACGCCCTCGATTACTGCCTGCGCAACACGCGCGCAGTCCAATCCTGCCCCTTCGTGTCCGCCGACTTTCGCCGCACCAACGGCGAGCCTCCGCCGCCGATCCAGCTGACCCTCGACTTCCTGGAGGCCACCCAGGGCGAGTGGAGCGCGCCCGCCTTCGAGGGGCTCGAGACGCTCTCCTGGCAGAGCGACGCCGGCCCGATCCGCCAGCTGCGGCTGCGCCTGACCGGCACCTGGTCTGGCGGGGAGGAGGCGCCCGAGTCGCAGTGGGAGTTCCTCGACCGCCGCGACCACCCGCACAAGGGCGCCTGGGACGAGCAGAAGGTCGCGCGCCTGCGGGCCCTGGTGCCCTGCCTGGTGCTGGGCCGCGATCGCTGGGACCTGCCCCCCGAGAAGGGCGCCACCAACAGCCACCCCATCGACCCCCGCCAGCGCGTAGTCGGGCTCTACCGCCGCGCCAGCCAGACCCGCGGCTACCTCTCGCGCGACGAGGTGCTCGCGGGCCTCCACGCGGCGCGCCTGATCGACGCCTCGGAGCCCGACGCGCAGCCCGAGCCCCCGCGCCACATGCGCGAGATGATCGAGACCCCGCGCGACCTGACCCCGCTGCCGAGCAAGCTGAGCGAGGAGGACAGCCTCAGCGCGCCCAACCTCGCGCTCCTGCTCCTGATCGGCGCCCTGCTCGAGGCCCGCGGCGAGGCCCAGCTCCCGCACGAGGCCTGCCCGGTGATCCTGATCGAGGAGCCGGAGGCCCACCTGCACCCGATCCTGGCCGCCAGCCTGTGGGGCACCCTCGAGCGCGTGCGGGCGCAGAAGGTGATCACGACCCACTCGGGCGAGCTCCTCGCGGCGGCACCGCTGCGCGCCGTGCGCCGCCTGACGCGCCGCGACGACGTGACCAGCCTGCACCGCCTCCCCCGCCGCGGGCTCTCCCTCGACGACCTGCGCCGGGTGGGCTACCACGTCCGCCTCCAGCGCGGCGCGAGCCTCTTCGCGCGCTGCTGGCTCCTGGTCGAGGGCGAGACCGAGGCCTGGCTGCTGCCCGAGATGGCGCGCATGTGCGGCTACGTGCTGGCGACCGAGGGCGTGGCCCTGCTCGAGTTCGCCCAGTGCGGCGTCCGTTCGCTGGTTCGTCTGGCCGACGCCCTCGGGATCGAGTGGCACCTGCTCGCCGACGGCGACCACGCGGGCGAGCGCTACGTCGACGACGCGACCAACCACCTCGACGGGCGCAGCGCAGACGAGCGAATCACCCGCCTGCCAGCCCACGACGTCGAGCGCTGCATGTGGAACCACGGCTACGAGCGCGTGTTCCAGGAGGCCGCCTTCGGCCCCCGCAAGCGCGGCCGCCGCAAGCCCGGCGGCCGCGAGCGCCCCGAGCGCGTGATCCGCCGCGCCCTGCGCAAGCACAACAAGCCCTTCATGGCGCTGCGCGTGATCGAGGCCGCCGCCGAGGAGGGCTCCCCCGGCGTCCCCCCCGCCCTGCGCCGCGCGGTCGACGCCGCGGTGTGGCTCGCCCGCAGCTCGGCCGGCATCCCCGGGAAGCGGCCCGAGCTCTAGTCGGTCCTGACCGCAAGCGGGCATGTCCTTCGTGCCGGTGCCCGTGCCCGTGCCCGTGCCCGTCCGTGCCCGAAAGGAAGAGCAGGAGGAGCTGTCGCAACCGACGATAGCTGCTCCGCGTTCCTGAGTTGGAACGGGGAAGACTCGAAGACTGGAAAGCGCGGTGGCTGCTCAGCGGAGCTGCCTCTTTCGAGCGAGGGAGCTGTCGCTCTTGCGACAGCTCCCGCGCGCTTTGGAACAGCTAGTCCTTCAGCGCCGCCTCGAGCTTGGGCAGCTCCACGTCGGCGACCAGGGTCCAGCCCAGGGTGGGGGCGCGCACCCAGAGCGTGAGCAGCTGCCCTCGCACGAGGTGATCGACGCGCCCCGCCTCGATCGCGGCGAGGGCGGTCGCGTCGTCGTAGCGGCCGAGGTCGAGGGTCCCGTCGTCCCGCAGCTTGGGCTCGCCCTTGGCCAGGTCCATGAAGACCTCGCCCGAGTCCTCGACGAGCGTGGCGCGGCGGAACCCCGGCAGGTCCTCCCACGCGAGGTAGCTCTTGGCCGCCTCCTCGAAGGAGAGGTCCATCGCCACGACCCCCTCGAACTCACCCGCGGGGGAGAGCACGACCTCGGTGCAGGTCAGGACCAGCCCCTGGCCCATGCCGTCCAGGTAGGGCTGCGACCAGTTGCGCCGCTTCCCCTGCTCCTCGTAGCTGGCCTTCGCCTCGCGATACCAGGAGCGCTGGCGGGCGTCGTAGTCCTCCCCCCACTTGCTCTGCGCCCCGGGGAAGAGCGCGATCGCGCCCGCCTGCTCCAGGGCCACGTAGACCCAGATCAGCGGCAGGTCCTCGCTCAGGATCGTGCGGTCGATCTCCTCGGGCGAGCGCTGCTTCCAGCGGGCCAGGCTGCCGACCTTGCCCGCCAGGAACACCTCCCGGCAGGGCTCGAGCAGGTGGCTGAGCAGGCCGTGCGCGCGGCGCAGCTCGGCGGGGTCCGCGCCGGGCGCCCCGCGGCCGACGAAGGCGCGCGGGGCCACGATCCGACCGCCGAAGGCGGGCGCGAGGGCAGTCCCGGCCGGCGCGCCGAGGAACTGCGCGAAGGTCTGCGGGGGATAGACGCAGGGTTCGCTCAGGGGCTCGGCGTGCTCGAGCACCTGGACCGTGCTCGCGGTGAGCGACGCCGAGAGGCTGCCGTAGTAGAGGAAGTGGCGCGCGATCCGATCCCGCCCCAGCTCGGCCCGGGAGCGCAGCGTCTGGACGACCCGCTCGCGGTGCTCGCTCCGCGCCCGCTCGCGCGAGCGCTGGATCTGCTGCCACCCCAGCTGGCCGGCGAAGAGCAGCAGCGCGGCGAGCACGGTCCCGCCCAGGGCCCCCAGCGCGCGGTGCGGGTGCTGGCGGACCCAGCGGCGCACCTTGCGCACTCCCTCGTCGGGCAGGGCCGCGGTCTCTTCGCCCTGCAGCCAGTTGCGCAGGTCTTCGCCCAGCGCCTCGGCGGTGCGGTAGCGGTCCTCGGCCTTGCTCTGGGTCGCCCGCGCCACGATCGCGCGCACCTCGGGGTCGAGGTCCAGCTCGGGCGGGGGAGGCTTCAGCTCGTTCTTGCGGGCCGCCTCGATCACCTCGAGCAAGGTCCGGCCGGGGCGCGCGCGCTGCAGGTAGAAGACCTCGTGGAGGATCATGCCCAGGCAGTAGACGTCGCAGGCCGGCCCGAGCTCGCTGGACTCGCCCCGCGCCTGCTCGGGGGCCATGTAGATCGGGGTGCCCTTGATCGAGCCCGCCATGGTCTGGGTGTCGGCGGGGAGCTCGACGGCGTTCAGCTCCTGGATCGTGGGGGCGTCCTCGTCGTACTCCGCCAGCAGGTCGTCCACGCCGACGGTCTTGGCGAGGCCCCAGTCCATCACGTAGACCTCCTGGTAGGCGCCGAGCATCAGGTTCTCGGGCTTGAGGTCGCGGTGGATCGCGCCGTGCATGTGCGCGAAGTGCATCGTCTCGCACACCCGGATCAGCTTCTCGACCAGGGTCCGCTGCAGCTCGCGCAGCTCGGGCGCCTCGGGCCCCAGCCGGTCGCGGAGCGCCTGCGCCTCCGCGATCCGGTCGGCCAGCTCGACGCCGCGCACGACCTTCATCGCGTAGGCGACCCCGCCCTGCTTGCCGGCCTCCAGCGAGTAGACCGGCACGATCCCAGGGTGCTCGAGCTGGGCGGTGACCTGGGCCTCGAGCACGAAGCGCTGCTTGCCGGCGGGGTCGTCCTCGAAGCTGCCGCCGTGCTTGACCGCGACCCTCCGGCGCAGGTTCTCGTCGAGGGCCGCGAACACGACGCCCATGCCCCCCTCACCCAGCTTCTCGATCACGTCGTAGCGCCCGAGCCGGGAGGGCAGCTCCTCCTCGCTCGCCGGGCTCGCGAAGGCGGGCCCCTCGTCCGTCGTGAGCTGGGGGTCGCCGCCGGGAGGGCCCGCCGCCAGGTTGACCGTCCGCGTCACGAAGGCCTCGGGCGGCGGGAGCGAGTCCACCGTCGCGTTCAGCTCGTCGGCGTCGCCGACGTCGAGCCAGGCCTGAACGAACTCGACCTCTTCTTGCGCCACGAGCGACCCTCCCCGAGGCGCCCAGAATAGCCAAAGCAGGAATCAGTCAGGCGAGTCAAAGCAGCTGATCACTCAGCCGCGAGACGCTCAGGTCCCACCCCAGGTCAGCTCGGGGAGCAGCCACAGCAGGCGCAGCCCCTTCTCCTCGCCGAGGGTCCGGAACTGGACCGCGCCGAAGAGGAAGGAGGCGCGGTCGTATTCGGCCCGCCCCTCGACGGCGGGCCGCGAGCGCACGCTCAGCAGGCCGAGCAGGGCGTCGTGCTCGCTGCTGCCGTCGCGGCTGCGCTGGTAGCGGTAGAGCGTGAAGAAGCGGCCGACCGTGCGCCCCCAGCCGTCGTCATCGAACCACCAGGGCGTCAGGCCGCCGACGTCGAGGCTGCCGTCCTTGTAGCTGCGGTAGTGGAGGAAGGGCCAGGCGCGCCACTTGTGCTCCTCGCGCCCCTGGGAGTCGCTGACGTGGGTGCGCCAGAAGAGGGGCAGCAGCCAGGTGCCCGTGAAGGTCCGCCCCGGCTTGCCGTCCTTGCTGCGCCCGCGCAGGTGCTCGTAGCGCCAGATCGGCCAGGCCACGAAGTGGCGCGTGTAGCCCGGGCGTTCCTTGATCCCGAACAGGGGCCACAGGTCGAACTTGTAGCGACCGTCGGGCCCAGAGGCGACCTGGAAGAAGGGGAAGGGCGCGCGCAGCTCCCAATGCTCCTGGTCCTTCTCGTCGAGGAACACCGTGTATTTGAAGAAGGGCCAGAGGAAGGTCCGCTGGCCGAGGCGCGGGCCGCGAATGTGTCCGTAGAAGGGGAACAAGAAGAAGGTGTCGGTCGGCGCCTCCTCGTTCAGGCCCGTCGTGGACCAGGTCAGGAAGGGCCAGAGCACGAAGTTGCGCTCGTAGATCTTGTTGCCCTTGAGGCCCGTGCGCTCGTAGTGGCCGAAGAAGGGCAGGACGCGGAAGCCCGAGTTGCGCTCGCCGTCGACCCAGTTGATGAAGGGCCAGAGCACGTGGTGGCTGTCGTAGGAGCGGTCCTTGACCTTGGCGTAGAGCGGGTAGGGGAACCCGAACCAGGTGATCTGCTCCTTGCCCAGCAGGCTGCGCGAGGTCCCGCCGAAGGGCGCCAGCGCGAAGTAGTCGTGCTCGGGGCGGTCGCCCTCTCCGTAGACGAAGAAGGGCCAGAGGTGAATGTCCTGGTCGCGGTCGCTCGCGTCCCCCCGCCCGGGGTGATCGCTGTGATCGATCTCGTGGTTCCAGAACACGAAGGGGAGCGAGTTGACGCCGCCCGGCTCGGGGTCGCTCGCGAAGGCCGGGAAGGGGTTCTTGCTCACCTCGGGGTCGCTGTCGAGCCCGCGTCCGACCGGGCCAGGGGCGCCGTTGTTGCCCAGCAAGAAGGCGGTCAGGCTCCACACCTTGTGGCTGCCGCGCCGCTGCCAGAGCCCGAAGGGCCAGGGGAAGCGCACGTAGTAGTCGCGCGCGTCCTCGCGGCTGGGGGCGAGCTCCCCGCGCTCGGCGGGCGGGTGCTCGCTCTTGACGAGGTCTTCGCTCTTCTCGCTCGGGTAGGTGTCGACCGTGAGCAGGATCGGCGGCACGTCGACCGAGGTCACCTCGGGGGTGGTCCGGTCGATCCGCACGAAGGGCAGCGCCGAATAGTCCGTCCCCTCGGCCACACAGCTGGCGAGGAAGAGCAGGGAGAGCAGCGCGAGGTTGCGGAGAGGAGAGGTCGTAGGAGCTCCGAGGGCGGCGATTGTAGACCAGAGCCCGGGGACGGGGTCCCGCGAGCCCCCGAGAGAAGAGTCGCGGGCTTTGGCGGGGTTTCGCGAGCCGGCTAAGCTCCGCCATGCGCACGACCTCGACCCTCCTGCTCGCCTCGCTGCTCCTCCTCGCCGGCTGCCGGAGCGGCCCCGCCAAGCGGCGCTGGATCCACCTCGGCAGCACCGAGATCGCCAAGCAGCGGACCCAGTGGCACCGGGTCTACGTGCGCAGCTCGCAGCGCTTCGAGCGGCTCCAGCTGCGGGCCTACCGGGGAGACGCGACCCTGGAGCAGGTCTCGGCGGTGCTCGGCCCCGAGCGGGAGCGGGTCGACCTCCGCTTCGGCAACTGGATCAAGCCCGGCGGCCGCGTGACGCGCGGGCTCAAACCTCCCGCGCAGGTCCACGTGGTCGAGCTCCTCGGCTACACCCACGGCAGCTGCACCCTCGAGGTCTACGGCCTGCCCCCCAAGGAGGAGCCCGAGTCTCCCCAGTCCGAGTCTCCCCAGTCCGGCGGCTCCTGACAGGCGAGGGGTAGCGGCGCGTCGGTGGGGCGAGCGCGGCCCGGGATTGCGGGACGCCCGCATGTTGCGGGGGTCAGGTCACGCTCGATCGACCTCTCTTAGGCGCCCGGGCTCACCCCGCTCCACCACTTTGGGAGCACTCCCCTGGGCGTCGCTGTTCCATGGAGTGACCAAAATGGTCAAGGAGCACTTCCAGCGCACGAAGCCCCACCTCAACGTCGGCACCATCGGCCACATCTCCCACGGGAAGACCACGCTGACCGCCGCCATCACCTCCACCCTCGGTCGACCGCGTAGCTACGCCGAGATCGCGGGGAGGCACGGGGTGATCCGCTCCGACTCCAAGATCATTACGGTCACCTCGGACCACGTCGACTACGAGACGGCCAAGCGCCACTACGCCCACGTGGACTGCCCGGGGCACGCCGACTACGTCAAGAACATGATCACGGGCGCCGCCCAGATGGACGGCGCGATCCTGGTCGTGTCGGTCGTGGACGGCCCCATGCCCCAGACGCGTGAGCACGTGCTGCTGGCCCGCCAGGTCGGTGTGCCCGCGATCGTGGTCGCCCTGACCATGGGCGACCGCGTCGAGGACCGCGACCTCGTCGAGCTCGTCGAGGCCGAGGTCCGCGAGCTGCTCTCGACCTACGGCTACCCGGGCGAGACGCTGCCCGTCGTGGAGGTCGACGCGCCCGCCGCCCTGCGCGGCGAGCCGGCCGGCCTCGCGTCGCTGCAGCGCCTGCTCGACGCCGTGGACGAGGGGATCCCGACGCCCGCGCTCGACTCCCAGCGCCCCTTCCTCCTCCCGGTGGAGGGCGTCAAGAGCGTGCCTGGGCTGGGGACGGTCGCGACCGGCGTGATCGAGCGCGGCGTGGTCCGCAAGGGGGACGCCCTCGAGCTCCTCGGCGGCCCCGCCACGCGCGAGGTCGTCGTGCGCGGGCTCGAGACCTTCCACAAGACCCTCGACGAGGCCGTCGCGGGTGACAGCGTGGGGGTCCTCCTGCGCGGCGTGTCGCGGAGCGAGGTCCGGCGCGGCCAGGTCCTGGCGGCGCCGGGGAGCACCACGACCTTCCGTCGCTTCCTGGCGGAGGTCTACGTGCTCAAGAAGGAGGAGGGGGGCCGGCACACGCCCTTCTTCAGCGGCTACCAGCCGCAGTTCTTCTTCCGCACCGAGAGCGTGACCGGGCGGGCGGACCTGATCGACCTCGACATGTGCCTGCCGGGCGATCACGTCACGATCCAGGTCGAGCTCGTCTCGCCGGTGGCCCTCGAGGAGCAGCTCCGCTTCGCGATCCGTGAGGGCAACCGCACGGTGGGCGCCGGCACGGTGACGCGCCTGCTCGACTGAGGCTCTACAGAGCGCGCTCGGGTCCCCGCTTGGGATCCGGGCGCGCTCGCTTTCACCTCGGCGCGCGCGCTAGATCACGTCCCAGCTGTAGCCCTCGGCCTGATAGGCGTGCTCGGCCAGGGCCTTGATCAGCTCGTCGTCGTTGTTGTCGATCTTGCGGAAGTTGGCTCGCGTGCGGCGCTTGGCCTGGCCCGCGAACACCCGCGCGATCTGGATCTCGGGCTCGGCCGCCTCGAGGCCCTTGGACTCGATCGAGGCGGTCACGCGGCTGAGCACGCACACCAGGATCCACATGTCGATCATGACGTCGGCCAGGCGGCGGGTCGCGAACTGCTTGTCGATGATGTTCTTGCCGTGCTTGCGCAGCAGCCGATCGACCATGGCGGCCAGCTCGCGGGTCAGGTCCTCGAACACCTCGGCCTGGGGGCGCAGCGCCACGTGGACCTTGTCCAGCTCGGTCTTGCTGCTGACCGGCAGGCCCGTGGCCCAGTTGGCCCGCTTGCGCGCGTAGTTGGTCAGCAAGCCGAAGCCCTTGATCGGGTGGTCGAAGATCCCCTTGAGCGACTTGGCCATCTCGCGCAGGCCCTGGCCCACGTCGTTGAGCACGGTCAGGGCGATGTAGAGCCGGAGGATGTCGTTGGTGCCCTCCCAGATGCGGTTGATCCGCGCGTCGCGCATGATCCGCTCGTAGGGCAGCTCGCGCATGTAGCCGCCGCCGCCCGCGGTCTGGAGCGCCTCGTCGGCGGTCCGCCACATGGCCTCGGAGCTGAAGATCTTCACGATCGCAGCCTCGACCGAGAAGTCCTCGTACTCGCGGTCGGCGAGGGCCGCGATCATGGTCACCGCCGCCTCGCTGGCGTAGCAGTCGACCATCATGTGGCCGACCTTCTGCTTGATCAGCCCGAAGCTGCCGATCGGCCGGCCGAACTGCTTGCGCTCCATGGCGTGGCGCGCCGAGAGCGCGATCAGCTTCTTCATAGCGCCCACGGCGCCGCCGCCCACGCCCGAGCGGCCGTTGTTGAGGATGTTCATGGCGACCTTGAAGCCGCCGTTGAGCGGGCCGAGCAGGTTCTCCTTCGGCACCTTGACGTTCTCGAAGTAGACGCTGGTGGTCGACGACGCGCGGAGGCCCATCTTGTCCTCGTGGTGCCCCGTCGAGACGCCCTCCATGTCGCGGGTCACGATCAACGCCGAGAGCTTGCTCTTGCCGTCCTTCTCGCCCGTCTTGGCGAACACGGTGAAGAAGTCCGCCATGCCGCCGTTGGTGATCCAGATCTTGGACCCGTTGAGCAGGTAGTGATCGCCCTCGTCGCTCGCGGTCGTGCGCACCGCGGCGGCGTCGGAGCCGGCGCCCGGCTCGGTCAGGCAGAAGGCCGCGATCATCTCGCCGGTCGCGAGCTTCTCGTACCACTTGGCCTTCTGCTCGTCGCTCCCGTAGAGCTTGAGCCCGCGCATCCCGATCGAGCTGTGGGCGCCGATCGTGACCGCGACCGAGGCGTCGTGGCGGGCGACCTGCTGCAGGGTGCGCGAGTAGGCCAGGTTGCCGAACTCCATTCCCCCCGCGTCCTCGGGAATGATCAGCCCGAACAGGCCGAACTCCTTCATCTCCTCGAGGAACTCGGCCGGGAGCTCGCCCGCGACGTCCCAGGCGCGGAACTCCTCGTCGCGCCCCTCGAGCATTTGGTCGACCGACTCGATCACCGCGCCGAGGGTCTCGCCCTCGTCGGGGTCGATCGCCGGGAAGGGGAACACGACCTCCTGCTCGATCTCGCCGGCGGCCAGGGAGCGCATGAACACGATGCTCTTGTCCAACATGGGGACCTCCGCGGTAGGGCCGCCAACCTTAACGCCGATCCCGGCGGCGGGGCGATCGCGCCCGCCTAAACGACCGACCAGGCGTGGCTTGCGCGCGGTCGATCCGCGCCGGACCCTGGCGCGTATACCCCTCTGAACCCGAGAGGAAGTCCATGAAGCACGCGCTGATCGCCCTGACCAGCCTGGCCTTGATCGCCCCCGCCTTCGCCCAGGAGAAGGGGTCCCTCCAGAAGGGGTCCCTCGAGCAGGAAGCCCCCGGCCCGCGGACCATTCGCAAGGAGGTCCAGGTCGAGGAGGACGGCAGCGGCCGGCGCGCCGGCGTCGTAATCCTGCAAGAGAACGACGGGCCGCCCGAGGTGTTCTTCCTCGACGGCGACGAGCTCGACGCCATGGGCCTCGACCTCGACCGCCCCGCCCAGGGAGGCGCCAAGATGCGCCTCTCCTTCGGCGCCGGCGGCGAGACCTTCGACTTCGAGTTCGACGGCCCGCCCAGCCCCGAGCAGCTGAGCAAGATCCAGGAGCAGGTCCGCGCGCGCCTGAAGGAGGCCGGGATCGAGCACGACTTCCAGCTCCCGGCGCTGCCCCAGCTCGACCCCAAGCGCCGCGCCGAGCTGGCGGCCAAGGCCGAGGCCAGCGCCGCCGAGCGCGCAGCCAAGGCGCGCGCCCGGCTGGTCGAGCAGCTGCTCGACCTGCTCGAGGCGCAGGGAGACGAGCGAGCCGCGCTCGCGCCCCTGCTCGAGGCGGTGCTGAAGCAGCGGGAGGCGCTGCTCGCGCAGCGCGACGCTGCGCGCCGCTCGCTCTTGAAGGCGGTCCGCGAGCGCGAGGACCTGAAGGCGGCGGCCCCCGAGCTGGTGCGCGAGCACCGCGCCGCGCGCCAGCGCGGCGAGGCGGGGCTGACCCAGGCGCGCGCGGCCCTGCGCGAGGTGCTCACCCTCCGTCAGGAGGCGCAGCTCGTGGCCCGAGGCCTGCTGGAGTAGCTACTCCTCGAGCGCGCTCAGGTCCCACCACTGAAAGCGGGGGCTCTCGCGCTCGATCACGAGCAGCTCGCGGCCGCGAGGGGCCGCGCTGAGGCCGCCGTAGGCGGTCTCGCTCTTCGCCTGCCACACCCGCTCGCGGGTCTCGAGACGCCAGGCCCCCAGCTCGCCCCCCTGGCTGGCGGCGTAGACCCAGCCGCGCCGCTGGTCGAGCCCCACGATCGGCGTCGCGCTGGCGTCGGCGGCGATCGCGGCGCAGGTGGACTGGTCGAGGTCGACCAGGAACAGGCCGGCGGGCCCCTTCGCCGCCTCGTCCGGGCGCGGCGCGCAGGCAACCACCAGCTCGTGCCGTCGAGGACCTCCGGCGAGCTCCCAGGGCTGCGTCGGCAAGTTCACCGTGCCCAACAACCCGCGCTGCGCGGCGGAGCGCACCTGGAGCGAGGCCTTGTTCCAGCGCCCGATCACCAGCCACTCGCCCTGAAAAGTCAGGCAGTGGGCGTGGGCGCTGTCGGCCTCGAAGGTCCCGGCGGGAGCCCGCGGGTCGCCGAGGACCGAGACCGTGCCGCTGCGGGTGAAGCCCAGCAGGACCCCGTGGGTCGCGCTCCAGGAGACCCGATCGACGACCGGGAGCACGAAGCCGATCGGCCGCTCGGGCTCGAGCTCGGAGCTGGTGACGTCCCCCCAGGCGAGCATGGCGGGCTGCGAGGCGTTGATCGTGCCTTCGCTGCCGACCGCGAGGAAGCGCTGATACCCCTCGGGTTCGAGCGCCAGCGCGCGGACCTCGCCGGGGCCCGTCCAGGCCCACTGGCGCAGCCGCGCGCCGCGCTCGAGGTCCCAGAGCACGACGGCCCCTCCGCCCGCGCTGAGCGCGCGCCCCCCGCCCAGGAAGCGGACGACCCGACAGGTGCCGGGGTGCTCGAGCACGCGCCGCGGAGCGCTCAGCCAGCGCTTCCCGGCGGACGTCCCGCTGGAGCCCGGGCCCTCGCTCGGCGCCGCGCTCGGAGACGCGCTCGGCCCGGCGAGGGGGCTCGGCGGAGGACCCGAGCCTGCCGAGGAGGCGGCGCCACCCGCGAGCGCGAGCACGAGCAGGAGCAGGAGCGCCGCCGCCCAGGTCCCGCCGCCCTGGCGCGCAGGCGCCTCGCCCCCGAGCCAGGAGCGCAGCTCCCCGCCCAGGTCCGCGGCGCTGGCCTGCCGCTCCTGGGGAGCGCGCGCGAGGGCTCGCAGCGTGATCGCCTCGAGGCCCGGAGGGAGCTCGGGCGCCAGCTCACGCGGCGGCGTGGGGCTGCCCTCGAGCACCGCGTGGAGCACGTTGATCGTCGTCGCCCCGCTGAAGGGCGGCTGCGCGCAGAGGGCGGCGTAGAGGATCGCGCCCAGGCCGTAGACGTCGGCGCGCTCGTCCACTCGGGCCGCGTCCCTGATCTGCTCGGGGGCCATGAAAGCCGGCGTGCCGAGGACGCCGCCCGTCTCGGTCAGCTGGCGGGTCGCGTCGCGGACCTTGGCCAGGCCGAAGTCCGTCAGGCGCGGCCGCCCCTCCTCGTCGAGGAGCACGTTGGCCGGCTTGAGGTCGCGGTGCAGGAC
>CALDQK010000199.1 GCA_937911525.1 uncultured bacterium | reverse complement strand
GGCGGGCGTGGCGAGCCGCTTCGCGAGGACCACTTGCCAGGAGCCCCCTCAACGCCGCAGCCAAAGCGCTCGGGTCTTGCGGATCGGGTGCGTAGGCAGCGCGCAGCCGCGAGAGCAAGATCGGGTCGGGCGCTTTGGCCCAGCCTTCGATCGCCTCGAGAGTCGACAACTCGAAGGGGCGAGACCTGCGGACTTGGCGTTCGAGCTCGTAGCGCGCCGCCGCGCTCGCTCCCAGCACGCAGGGCACGTGGCCATAGCGCCACAGCCGCCCGCAGAAGCGCATCAGCCAGCGGCGGGTAGGCCAGTCGCAGGGTCGCTTGCAGGCGCGGACCTCCAGCGCGGCCGGGTCGCGCAGCTGAACCGCCAGGGCCAGCTTGGCCGGGTCGGCCGCGCGCAGGAGGGCGCGGCTCAGCCGCTCGCGGTCCCCGGGGTCCCCGCTCGCCTGAAAGGCCCGCTCCAGCCGTCGTATCGCCTCGTCCATGTCCCTAGCGACAGCCTAGTCCGGTGTCGCCTGTCTCCCCACCGCTCCCGTAGCGCAGAGGTCGACGCGCCAGTCCGTCAAGCTGGAGGACGCTGGTTCGAATCCAGCCTGGGAGCTCCTCAGGTCGAGCCGGCCCGATCGCCGAGCAACGCCGCCAGCAGGCCCGGCTGCGTGAAGCGGTGCCCCACCAGCCCCAGCGCCGCGGCCGCCGCGACGTTCTCCAGCTGGTCGTCCACGAAGAGCGCCTCGCTCGCCGCCACGCCGGCTCGCTCCAGCGCGGCGCGGTAGATCGCCTCGCGCGGCTTCTCGCAGCCGAGCTCGGCCGAGCTGACGACCGCGTCGAAGAAGCCCTCCAGCCCGAGCCGCGCCAGGTCGCTCGGCAGGCGGGTCGTGGCGTTGGTGACCAGCACCAGGGTGCACGCGGGGCGGGCCCGCGCGAGCAGCTCGTGGACCTCGGGGTCCAGCTCCCCGCAGCTCTCGGACCAGGCGGCGACCGCGGCTCGCGCGCGCTCGGGTCCCACCCGCTCGGCCAGGCGCTCTGCGATGCGGGCCCGCCAGGTCGCGTCCTCGACCTCGCCCCGGATCGCGGGGAGCAGCAGCTCGGGCGCGAAGGCCGCCGCCGCGAGCGCGCCCGGCGTCAGGCCAGCGGCGGCTTCTGCCGCCCGGGCAGGAGCCGGGTCCCAGCGCCGCAGCACGCCGTCGAAGTCGGTCAGGATCGCGCGCAGGCTCACCCCGGCAGCTTAGCCCTGCCAGCGCATATCCTGGCGCCGGCTTCGTAGCGCAGAGGTCGTCGCGCCGCGCCTTCAGCGCGGAAGACGCCGGTTCGAATCCGGCCGGAGCCCTATGCTGGAGTTTCGCGCTTTCAAGGAAGGCAGCCCGTCCCGAGCAGTCGCTGGTGCGTCGTCGCCCTGGCGCTTCGGTTCACCGCAGAGGGCGCAGAGGACGCAGAGATTGCGCAGAGAGCTCCAAGCGGAGCGAACGCGTGGCTGGCGACGGCGTAGCACCTGCGCTACGTCCTGTGCGAGTGGATCACGAGAGACGGCCTCGCCGACGAGCCGCTTCTCTGCGAAACTCTGCGTTCTCAGCGTCTCTGCGGTGAATCGCCACGCACGACCCGCTCGGAACCGCGAAACTCCAGCCTATGTCCGCGCACCGCAACCAGGCTTCGCTCTGCAACTGCCTCGCCCTGCTCTGCTGGCTCGGCGGCTGCCTGCTGCCCACCTTCGCCGACCCGCCTGGCGACCACCCCGACCAGCCCGCGCCCAGCGCGGCGGCCCGCCAGGGCTACTTCGCGGGCGCGCTGCTCCTGGGCGGGCTGGGCTGCGGCTTCGCCTGGAAGGGCTCTCGCTCGCTCCGGCCCCCGCCGGCTGCGCCCGACAGCCAAGGGCCGCCCGAGGGTCCAGCGAGCGAAGAGGAGGTCCCGTAGTGCAGAGGTCGACACGCCTGGCCGCACACCAGGAGGACGCTGGTTCGAATCCAGCTGGGCCCTCCCCCGCCGAGCTCGCGCGCTGCCTCGAGGTGCTCGAGGCCCTGCGCGCGCTGCCGCCCGACGACCCGCGCTACCTCGAGGCCGAGCGGGCGGCGGCGCACCTGACCAAGAGCGCCAAGAAGAAGCGCCGCCTGGCGCGCAAGCGGGCGGCGCGCGCCGCCGACCAGGCGCTCCTGCGTGAGCCGCCCTCGTCGGCCGCCTCCCCCGCGCCTCGCCTCCACAACCAGCGCCGCTGCTTCGCCTGCCAGGGCGCCTACCGCGAGGTCGACGCCGACACCCCCCAGCTCTGCCCCGCCTGCTCGGCGCACAACCGCGCTCACCTGGCCGAGGAGGTCGACCTCAGCGGCCGGCGCGTCCTGATCACCGGCGGCCGGGTGCGGATCGGGCACGCCGCCGCCCTGCGCCTGCTGCGCGCGGGGGCGCGCGTCCTCGTCACGACCCGCTTCCCTCGCGACGCCGCGCGGCGCTTCGCCGACGCGCCCGACGCCGCGGACTGGGGCGAGCGGCTCGAGCTCCACGGCCTCGACCTGCGCGACCTGCCCGCCCTGCTCCGCTTCACCGACGAGCTGCGCGCCCGCGGCGAGCCGCTGGAGGTCCTGATCAACAACGCCGCCCAGACGGTGCGCATGCCCGAGGCCGAGCGCGCCGAGCTGGTCGCGGGCGAGCGCCAGCCTCTGGGCCTCGAGCTCGCCGGTTGGGTGCGCGGGGAGGCCGAGCCCCCCACCTCGCCCGCCCTGCTGCCGAGCACGACCTCCGGGCTCTCCGAGGCCAACGCCTGGGTCCAGCGCCTGGCGGAGGTCTCGCCGCTCGAGGTGCTCGAGGCGCAGCTGATCAACGCCACCGCCCCGGCCCTGCTCCTGGCGGGGGTCGAGCCGCTCCTGCTCCGTTCGCCCTTCCCCGACCGGCACGTGGTCAACGTGACCTCGGCCGAGGGCTGGTTCGCCCGCGCGCGCCGACCCGCGACCCACCCGCACACGAACATGGCCAAGGCGGCGCTCAACATGCTGACCCTGACCGCGGCCCCCGACTACGCCGCGCGCGGGATCTACCTCAACGCCGTCGACCCGGGCTGGGTCAGCCCCCTCGACGCCGAGGGCAAGACCCGCGCCGGCCTCGGGCCGCCGCTGCGGCTGGAGGACGCCGCCGCCCGCCTGCTGGACCCGATCGCCCGCGGGGCGCGCGGCGCGCCGGTCTCGGGGCTCCTGCTCAAGGACTACCGGAGCGTCGACTGGTAGCTGGCTCCGCCGGGTCGGGGTCTTCGCCCTCTGCTCCGTAAGTGTTCGAGCGCCAGGTTCCGAGGGCGGCGAGGTCGGGTCCTGGGCGCGGATCACCCTCGGGACCGAGAGGAGGATCAGCGCGCCCGCGCCCAAGGCCAGGGCGAACACGAGGTCGAGTCGAGACATGGCCATTCCCTCCTGCGCCAGAGCCTAGTCCACCCCCGCGGGCGGAAGTAGGGGGGCCTGATTGCGCGCTGGCGCGCGATCTTGGCCCTGCGCTGGGACGCCGCGCACGGCGGAGCTAAGCTGGAGCCGGTGAGTGACTCCGTCGACAAGGTGTTCGTCTACCTCCGCCTCGTGCTCGGGGAGACCGAGCTGACGCGCACCAAGATCCGCGAGATCGCGGGGCTCGGCACGCTCTTGGCCGAGTTCCTGCACCGGACCCTGGCCGAGGGGGTCGACCCGCCGCCCGAGGCCGACCCGGCCGACCCGCAAGTCCCGGCCCTCGACTACGTCGACGCCAACACCGAGGAGGTCCTGATCCGCTGCCGGGTCGACCCCGACGAGCAGGTCCAGGTGATGGAGGGGCGGATCCCAGCCAGCTATCAGGAGCGCATGCTCTCGCCCGACGCGACGGCGGTCTCGCGCCGCTTCAGCGAGGCCGAGGACGAAGAGGACTCCAAGGGCGACAGGGACTCCAGGGGCGACAGGGACTCCAGGGGCGACAGGGACTCCAGGGGCGACAGGGAGCGGCGCGCGCTCTCGGTCCGCCTGGCCGAGTTACAGATCGAGCACCTCGGCCGGATCCGCGAGTCCCTCGACGAGGAGGGGCGCTTCAGGCTGGCGGTGCCGCTGCCATGACCCGCGTCCTCCCCCAGGCCGCGCCGCGGGGTTGGATCACGCCGAGCGGCACGGTGTTGCTCGAGCAGGCCGACGGGGCCCTGAGCACCGTGGACGGCTCCGGCAGCGAAGGGCTCGTCGCCGCTCCCCTAGCCGCGGAGGTCCGCGCCGCCCTGGCCGGCGGCGCTGCCTCGCCCCTCGTCCAGCAGCTCTTCGGCGACCTGAGCGGCGCGCGCGACCTCGACCCGCTGGCGCTGCTCCGCCGCGGGGGCTGGGGCCAGCTCTTCCTCGAGCTGGTCGCGGGCTGCAACGAGCGCTGCCTCCACTGCTACGCCGAGTCCAGCCCGGCCCGCAAGGAGGCCCTCTCCCGCGCCTGCGCCGAGGCCGTCCTGCGCGACGCCGCCGCCCTCGGCTTCCGCCTGGTCCAGTTCACCGGCGGCGAGGCCCTGCTCTGCCCCTTCCTCGAGCCCCTCGTCGCCCAGGCCTTCGAGCTCGGGCTCGACGTCGAGGTCTACACCAACGGGACCCTCCTCAGCGCCGAGCGCCTGGCCGGGCTCCCGGGCGCCGCCTTCGCCTTCTCGCTCTACGCCGACGACCCCGCCGTCCACGACGCCGTGACCCGGCTGCCGGGCTCCCACGCGCGGACCCTGGCCGCGATCGAGCGGGTCGTGGCCGCCG
>CALDQK010000198.1 GCA_937911525.1 uncultured bacterium | reverse complement strand
CGGCGGGGGCCAGCGAGCTGACCTACGTCTACTCGCCGGTCTACCTGGACGAGCCGGTCCAGCTCAGGCGGGAGGCGGCGAACCCTCTGGGCGCGGGCGAGCTGTGGACCCACCAGAACGCGCGGGCCGACGTGGTGAGCGTCACCGACGCCTCAGGGGCGGTGGTCGAGCGCAGGTTCTTCGACGGCTTCGGCAAGACCTACGACGAGACGAAGGCGCTCGCCGGGGCGTCGAGCGTCGGGAACCCGTATGGGTTCCAGGGCCGGCGCTTCGATCCTGAGACGGGCCTCTACTACTTCAGGAATCGCTACTACTCACCCGCCACCGGCCGATTCCTACAGCGCGACCCGGTTTGGGATGCCGGAAATGTAGGCGGGCAGTACACATTCGCCGGGTCCAATCCGCAGTGGGCTGACCCCCTCGGAAGGAACATCCTCAAGAAGCTCATCAAGCTGGCAAGGAAAGAGGGACCGGAGGCTTGGCAAGAGGTTAAGAAGTTCTTCGGGAACGACGTACCGAACATCGATCCATACGACGCGGCTGGAGTCCCTGCTGCTGGTCGGCATGGAGATATCCCCACGCTACCTGGCTACGAGCGGCACCACCTAATCTCTCGGTCCGAACTGAGGAGGCGCGGAATTGACCCGGACGACGGCACCTCCATCGCCCTACCCATACCCGATCACCATCGCACCGCGAGCAACATCTTTAATCCCGGTAATGCCGCGTATAGACGCTGGGAGGGGACGATGCTTGACGCTGGCAACTTTGGGGATCTTCTGGACGTCGTCAAGTCAGAGATGGTCAACCTTGGAGTTCACCCACAGAGGATCGCCGAGGCTTTGAAGGACGCTCGTGAGCGACTCATCCCCATTCTTCAGAATGGGGGGGCTATCACAGGCGCAGCCATTCTCGGAGCGATTTCTCTATCGGGTCCCGCCGGAGCAGCAGAGATCAATTTCGATAAGGGCAGGGCACTGCGGCTGCAAAAGGCCATGGACGACTGGAAGAAGCACGCCAAACCCGCCATCGACCGAGAGAGTGAATGGTCAGTGGGAGGAGTGATTGCAGACTTCCTTGTCCCCAACACGAAGGCGATGGCAGACTCTGACGCAGGCCCCGGAGCCATGCTTAGCGGACTTATCGTAGACGGACTTGAGTTTGTTGACCCTGGCGTCACTGTTGATGCCGTCAAGGTCATGCAGGGATACGAGGAGTAACCAACCCATGCCGGACGAGTCGATCCAAGAGCTGAGGAGGACTGCCGAACTCTCTGGGACAAGGGAAGACAGACAGGCCTACTACGCCGCGCTTAAACGCGCGGGCACGCTGGACTATCCAGACCTTGTTCGTGACTTAGACGACCATGGCGTATTGCGCGATCTAACCGGATCGGGCTTCAGGGGGAGAATCCTGCGCCCTTGGGAGGATCACGGAGAGAGAGTTCCTTATCCACTCAAGCCTGAGGCCTTGGCGCAGATTCAGGTCATTGCTCTGGACGGGGATGGGGGCATCGTCTGCCGGTGGTCAGGTGGGGCGAGTGACGGGGTTCCTGTTGTTTTCCTTGGCTCCGAAGGTGAAGCGGCGGTAATCGCACAGGACGCCACCGAGTTTTTCCTGCTCCTAGGCTACGACTGTAGCTTTTACGACCTCTCCGCGCCCCAAGTGCCCCTCCTTGATCCCATCCCTGAGTTGCTTTCACGACTTGAACAGGTCCTCGGACGTGATCTGGGCGGGGATCCTAGAGGGGCTGTTGAAAGGGCACGCGCCTCCAACACAGACTTTTCCTCATGGCTTGAGTCCTCTTGGGCAATTGCGCTTGGGTAAGACGTTACGTGTTTGCAATCGCTTAGGCCCCAGTTGCTCGCGGAGGGTTGCGTTCTACGCCTCTCGGCTGACCCAATCGACGAGGAGAGGGCGAGACGCGTAGCATCTCCCGTCCCCGTACTGTCTCAGAAGTCGACCGACCCAATTCGGCCGACCATCGGTCCCTACAGCGTGTCATGCTGGCAGGAGAGCAGTCAGGTGCTCGTGGTGACGGACGACCGACCTGCGACAGCCCCGCGCCGGGGCAGGGTCACCACGGAGACGCCCGCGCTCTCGAGCAGGTCCTTGAAGGCCGACGAGTAGAGCGGATCCCGGTCGAGGGTCAGGTGGGGTCTTGTCCCGCAGGAAGCCCTCGCACGCGTCGAGGAGGTTGCGGCCGACCTGGAGCAGCCAGGCGCTGTCGGGGTTCTGGCGGATCCCCGCCTGGCCGCGCTCGGCCAGGCGTCGGCGCTGCCGCTGCGTGAAGCGCAGGCGCTGGGCCCCAGCTGCTCGCGGAGGGTCACGTTCTCAGCCTGGAGGTAGAGGATCACAGCCTGCTGCTCTCGGCTGACCCAACCGACGAGGAGCAAGAGGAGGAAGGAACTGGAGCGGAGGGGGCAGCGTAACGGTCACCCGTTTGGGCTGGCGGACCGGCGGCCCTCGGACCAGGAGCTCGCCGTAACCATCAGGGTTGGGGGGAATCCAGGAAACCATCAGGGTTGTAGCGAATCCAGGAGTGGGTCGATATGGGCATTGAGGCGAGGAGCAGGACGACTGCACGCGGGACTCAGCTCAGCCGCTGCGCGAGTGCGCGCGACTGCGCGAGGCCTGGCCCGCTCGTGGGTCCGTCGCCGCCGAGCGCCAAGCCGGCTGGCCGTGCCGTGCGGCGCCGCGGGCAAACCTCAGGCCACCCGGGCTGGGCCCGCTCCCTGATGGGCGAAGAGTGCTGCCCCCGCCTACGGGTCCCACGCGGACTCGCACTGGAGGGACGGGGGGAGGTCTTCCCGGCGCAGTTCGCCGAAGAGACAGCGCGGGCACTCGACG
>CALDQK010000197.1 GCA_937911525.1 uncultured bacterium | reverse complement strand
ACGTCTGGACGCCCTCGCCTCACGAGCGTGTGGCCCGAGTTGTGTGAGATCGTCAGACGGGCACGCGCACGGGCACGGGCACGAGGGTCTGGTTGCTACTTCCTCACCGGCGCGCTGGCGGGGTGCGCCACGATCAGCGGCCGCTGCGGGCTGCCGAGCGCGACCGAGCTCAGGTTGCGCACGTGACGCTCGAGGTAGCCCGCGAGGTCCGCGAAGGTCAGCCCGTCCTCGCCCGCGTCGGCTTCGCCGCGCAGGCCCTGGAGCACGTAGCGCGTCAGCAGCCCCTGCTCGTCGTCGGCCTCGGTCGCGAAGGAGTGCGCCTGCGCGCCCTCGCCCAGGTCGCTGGCCAGGATCACGGCCCCGCTCCCGCTGGGGTGCAGCCAGGCGCGCAGGGCCTGGCTCAGCTCGGCCGCGCTCGGCGGGCTGAGGTCCGGCTGCTCGGCGGGCAGCCCGCGGGGCCCCGCGCGGAAGTCGAGGTCGAGCACGACCAGGCGCCGCTTGGCGGGGCTGGCTTGGATCGCCTCGCCCAGGCTGGCGAGCGAGAGCGCGCGACCGCTGAGGTCGACCAGCTCCAGCGCGGCGAGGCCGGCGCCGGGGCGCAGGCGGCCGCGCCCGGCCAGGGACACGACCAGCGCGTCCTGGGGACGGGCGCGCGCGGCGGCGGCCTTGACGTGCTCCAGGATCGAGGTCGTGCCCTCGCTCTGGCCCGCAACGGCCTCGGCGTTGAGCAGCACGCGCAGGTTCTTGGCGGGCAGCCAGGAGGCGAGCGGCTCGGGCTCGCGCTGCGCCCCCGGCGGCGGGAGGGGGGCGAGCTCACCGCGCAGGAAGGCCGCCACGCCCTCGGCGTCGGCCTTGGCGCCCAGGCAGGGTCCGCCCGCCGCGGTCGGGTAGTCGCCCAGCCCCACGATCACCGCGTGGGCGGTGGCGTAGCGCGCCTCGCGCTGCTCGGGGCTCAGGGCCGCGTCGGCGCAGAGCGCGTCGGCGACCGCGCTCGCGACGCGCAGGGCCGCGTGGTGGCGGGCGTAGGGCGCCAGCGCCGCGCCGACCTCCGCCCACTGGTCGGGGTCGAGGTCGCCCGGGACCCAGGTCCCGAAGAAGTCGAGCCCGCGCTCGCCGTCGGAGAGGACCACGCGCGGGAGGGGCGGCGGGTCGCTCGGCCCCGGCTCCTCGCGCGGCTCCTCGAGGGGCGAGCTCAGCCCGAGCAGGCTGCGGTCGAGCCCCGTCAGGGCGACCTCGCTGGTCGTCTCGCGCAGGTCGAGCTCGAGCTCGCAGTCGATCCCGTAGAGCTCGTCGGCGATCACCCAGGCCCCGACCGGCCAGAAGTACCAGCCCACGAAGAGCGCGTTGGGATACCACCAGCCCGTGGTCTGCAGGAAGGCCGAGTTCCAGCGGCGCGGCTCGACCCGCAAGATCAGCTCGTGACCTTGCTCGAGCGCGTAGCGACCGGCCGAGGCCGAGTCGACCGGGGCGACCTCGACGCTGCCCGCCCCGATCACACGCTCGAGGGCGGAGCGCAGCTCCTCGGTCAGGGCCGCCGCCTCGTAGCGGGTCATTGCCCGGTTGCCACGGAAG
>CALDQK010000196.1 GCA_937911525.1 uncultured bacterium | reverse complement strand
CTGGCGAGCGACCCGCACCTGCGCCGGCACCAGACCCGCCGCGGCCGCTGAGCCGAGCAGCTTGCTCCCTTCCACCGTGTCACGCGGACCGCCGCAGCCCGTGAGCATGCAGGTCGAGAGCTCGTACATGGCTGGCGCGAAGCCGCGCGCGGCCAGCTTGGCGAGGATCTGGCGGGGGATCACGAGGTCCTTGGGGACGCCCACGCCGAAGTGCAGCCTCATGGCGACGATGAACAGGACGTGCGAGTCGAGGTCTCCGTTGACGACCTCTCCGAAGCGGGCTCGCCACGTCTCGGCGGCCGCGCTGTCGGCCGCGACTCCGATCCCCTTCTGGGCGAGGTAGGACATGGCCAAGAGGGCCAGGGGGTCGCCGCCCTCAGCCGCGGCGCGGACCATCTCGGCGCCCTGGGTCGCCTCCTCCGGGTCCTGGGCTCGGGTCGCGCGCGTGAAGCCACGGATCCGCGTCGCGCCCAGCACGCCCTGCTCGTGGGCCCGCTCGATGTGGGCCTGGGCCTGCGCCCCCAGGTTCCGACCAAAGGCGTTGATCGCGTAGAGGTGTCCGACGTCGAGCCAGGCGACCGGTTCGCGCGGGGCGATCGCGAGCAGGAGCTCACGCGCGCGCCCGCGCTGGCGACCGACGCCCCACCCGTAGGAGAGGAGCCGCGCCAGCGCGTAGTGCGCGCCGGGGACCTCGTCGCGGACCGCGGCCTCCAGCAGGCTGACGGCCCGCCGCGGGTCGCGGGTCGCTCCCGGCTCCAGCAGGCGCGCCGCCAGTGGCACACGAAGCGCCGGCGTCCCGCCTGCGACCCGACGCTCGAGCTCCTCGAGGCTGAGCTGGGCCGGGTCCGCTGGAGCCGGCTGGGGCGAGTCTGCGGGAGCGGCGCTGGCGGCGGCCTCGGGGCTGGCGGGGGCGACGCTGGCGGACGGGGTCGCCAGCGGGCTGGGACCGGAGGAGGGGACCTGGGGCGCGGGCGTTGGGCTCGCTTGGCTGAGCTGCTCCTGGGCGGCCTGGCTGGGCTTGCTCAGGCGGCCCAGGCCGAAGGCCACCAGCCCGCAGGCCGCGGCCGCGGCGAGTCCCTTACCCCAGCCAGCGCCCTTGGGGCGATAGACCGCGCGCTCGAGCAGGTCCTCGAGCGCCGCGGCGACCGCCGCGCCGTCGCTGTAGCGGCGGGCCGGCTCCTTCTCGAGGCAGCGGCGGCAGATCTCGTCGAGCTCGGGGGCGAGCTCGGGGCGCAGGCGAGTCGGCGGCGTCGGCGTGTCGCCGCGGATCGCCTTGCCGAGGTCGCCCAGGGTGGCGCCGGTGAAGGGCTCCTGATCGGTCAGCGCGTGATAGAGCAGGACCCCCAGCGCCCACACGTCGGTCCGCGGCCCGACCTTGTCGCGCTCGCCCTTGAGCTGCTCGGGCGCCATGGCGTGCGGGGTGCCGACCATGGCGCCGCTGCGGGTCAGGCGGTCGGCGCCCGCCAGGGCGGCCACGCCGAAGTCGGTCAGGTAGGCCCGGTCGGCGGGGTCGAGGAGCACGTTCTCGGCCTTGAGGTCGCGGTGGACCACGCCGCGCGTGTGGGCGTGCCCGGCGGCGCGCGCGACGTCGATCACGACCTGGATCCGGCGCGGCACGGAGAGCGAGGTCATGGCGTCGCTCAGGGTGCGCGCGTCGGGGATCAGGCGGTAGGCGAGCCAGGGCGCGGCCGGGTCGAGGGAGGCGTCGAGGAGGGGCACGATCCCGGGGTGATCGAGGGTCTGGGTGGCCTGGGCCTCTCGCTCCAGCCGGCGCAGGCGCTTGAGGTTCAGCTGGCCGATCAGGACCTTGAGCGCGAGGCGCTCGCGCCGCTGGCGATCGTGGACCAGGTAGACCACGCCCATGCCGCCGCGGCCCAGCTCCTCGAGGACCTCGAAGCGCTCGGTGACCTGGGGGGGGAGGGGGCGGCGCGGTCCGCCCGCGGCGGCGAAGCCGCCTGAAGTGGGCGGCGTTCCGGCGCCGCGGGGGTAGGGGGTGAGGTCGGTGCGCGGCGTGCTGTTCGGTCCGTCGGCCAGGGTCTGGCGGAGGTCCTCCGGACTGGGCTGGCCGTAGCGACCCGAGGCCGGCGTGAAGCGGGCCGCGCCAGGGGTCGGGTGGTGGCCGCTGCCTGGCGCGGTGTAGCGGCCGGAGCCGGGCGCGTTGGGGAAGCTCCCCGACCCGGTCCCCGTAGGGGGGAAGCGGCCGCTGCCTCTCGGCGGCGGGGGTTGAGCTGGGGGCTGACCGTCCACGCAGCCCCAGAGTGACCCCGAGGTGGTGCAGCGCGCAAGGGCAGCCCTGGCTACGATGCGCGCCCTCGGAGGTCCCATGTCCCGAATCGCACCCCTGCTCCTGCTCCTGGCCTTCGCCGCGCCGGCCCTGGCTCAGGCCGAGAAGCGCAGCGCGCCGGAGTGGGCGCCCCAGTGGGAGGTCGGCGATTGGTGGATCGTCAAGCTCTACCAGCGCGACCTGCGCAAGCGCTACACCTCACCCAAGCCGCTGAACGAGGGCGGGGGCGGCGAGCCCGAGCTCCCCGACGACCTGAAGGTCGAGCCCCTGCCGGGCTTCCCCGTCCTGCGCGGCGGGATCCCCGAGGGCTTCAAGCCAGCCAATCGCTTCCGCTTCGAGGTCCTGCGCCAGGAGACGATCCGCTGGGAGGGGGAGAACCCCATCGACAGCCCGCCCGAGACCTTCTGGATCGTCGCGGCCCGGACCCTCGACGGCGAGCACGTGCGCCGCGCCGAGCTGTGGTTCAGCGCCAAGGACCTGTCCCTGGCCAAGGTCGTGCTCGAGCGGAAGGGCAAGCTCGAGACGGACCAGCAGCGCGACTGGCTGCGCGGCACCGCCCAGCTCGACCTGCCGATCAGCAAGGAGCTCGGCTTCCCGCTGGCGTGGCCCGACCTGCACGGCGCCAAGCGAGGCGCGGTCAAGCTCGAGCCCGCCCGCCGCCCCAAGCTCGAGCAGCGGACCCGCGCCGAGAAGGCCTCGGACGCCGCCGACGCCGAGCTGAAGCGGGTGCGGATCTACCTGCGCCAGGCCGCCCCCAAGTCGCTGAAGCGGAGCAAGAACGTCCCGCGCGCTCGCTGCCGCTTCACCTTCGAGCCCAAGCGCCCCTTCTGGGTCCAGCTGGCGACCAACGACTACCTGGGCGTGCTGGGCAAGAGCGGCAAGAAGGGCGAGACGCCCAAGGAGGGCCAGGACGAGGAGAAGAAGTAGCTACTCCTCGAGCGGCGCGACGCCGTTGGTCTCCATCCAGCTCTTGTAGTCCGCGTAGCCGAGCTCCTGCTGGCGGCCGCGGACCTTGGCCAGGATCGCCTCGGCCTGCTCGGCGCTGAGGGGCGCCTTCTTGGCGAGCGCCTCGGTGACCTGCTCCGCGAGCGCCTCGGCCTTGGCGTCGCCCCGGGCGAGGCCTTCGCTCAGGTCGCGGTCCTCGCACAGGCCCAGGTAGCGCTCGGCGAGGTGCTCGCCGACGAAGCGGCCGTGCTCGACCGAGGCCACGATGTTGCCCTGGCCGGTGACCACGTTGCCCGCCGCGAACACGTCGGGCAGGGGCTCGTACTCGCCCGTGTCCCAGTCCTTGAAGCGGTAGTAGGTGCCCTTCATCTCGATCCCCTCGATGGGCTCGGGGATCGAGCCGATCGAGCTCACGACGAGGTCCGTGCGCAGCTCGTGCTCGCTGCCCTCGACGACGTTCACCTTGCGCCCGTCGAGCTCGGTTCTGACGAGCACCAGGCCCTTCATGACGCCGTCCTCGAGGATCACCTCCTTGGCGATCACCTGCGGACGCATCTCGAACAGGAACTTGGTCTGGCACTTGTCGAAGATCTTCTGGCGGACCTTGGGCATCTTCGCGAGCACCTTCTCGCTCGCGTTCTTGGGCGGGCTCGCCAGCGGCATGTCCTCGACGCGCCGCCGATAGAGCAGGATCGCGTTCTGGACGCCCAGCTCGGCCGGGTCCTCCACGCCGTGCTCGGCGCAGTACTTGGGGATCCCCTGGTGCTCCATCTCGTGGAGGTCGACCTCGACGCCGCGCGCGCGCAGGGCCTTGGCGTAGAGCTCGAGCTGGAAGATCTTGATCACGTCGATCGAGGCCAGGCCGCCGCCGACGCACACCGGCTGGGGCGGGACCTCGTAGCGCGGGCCCTCGTAGTCGTCCTCGTGGTAGTGGTTGAACCAGTAGACGAAGGGGTTCTGGTAGATCAGCCCCTTCTCGATCACGTCGCGGGCGCGCGGGTCGTCGAGCTCGCGGTCCTTCCAGGCGCCGTTGGCCAGGACGAGCACGCTGAAGCCCCACTCCTTGGCCAGCTCGAGGAAGTCGAGGTCCTCGCCCAGGCGCGTGTTGGGGACGAAGTGGACCTCGGGGCGGTCGAGGCGCGCGTCGATCTTGCGGTACTCCATGTCCCGCTGCTTGGCGTGCCAGCGCGGGAGCCCGTCCTCGATCTTTCCGTAGGGGCGGCGGTTCTGCTCGAAGACCACCACCTCGCAGCCGCTCTCGGCGAGCTTCTCGGCGACCACCGAGCCGGCGCACGCGCCCCCTACGATCCCCACGACGTGCCGATCCCCGCTCATAGCGCCTCCCCCAGGCTCACTTGTTCTTGGACTTCTCCGCCCACTTCTTGCCGATCACCGGCACGGCTCGCTTCCACGCGGTGAAGTCGACCCACAGCTCGCGCGCGATCCCGTAGGCCTCGGCCAGGAACCACGACGCCACGAAGATCAGGATCGCGAACAGGAAGTAGAGCGGGTCGATCTCTTGCTTGACCTGCGTCAGCACCTGCTCGGGCTTGGGCGCGTACTGCTTGTTGCGAATGTGCGTGATCGTGGCGAAGGCGCCCGAGAAGAAGACCAGCCCGACCGTCAGCGAGATCGCGAACTTGATCTTGAGCTTGGTGACCTTGTCCTCGGCCTTCTGGGTCTCCGCCGCGATCTCGCCCTCGGTCTTGGGCGGGCGGGCGTCGGGCCCGTCCTCGATCAGCATGCCCTTGCAGGACACGCACTGGAGGGCGTGGGCCCAGTAGGCGTCGGCGGTCTCGGGCCCGAGCTGGAACTCGGCCGCGAAGGGCCGCTTGAAGCGGTCGATCTCGGCCAGGTCCTCGCGCAGGAGGACCAGCTCCTTGTCGGCGTCCTCTTCCTCGCCTGTCGGCAGCGCGTCGCGCTTGGCGAAGAGCAGGGCGAAGAGGTGCTCGCGGGGGACGCAGCCGCCAGCTGCGGGGGTGTCGCCGTCGACGGGTGCGTCGACGGACTCGCTCGTTTCGGCCATGGGCAACGATCCTATCCGCCCGAGGGCCCTGCGTCAGCCGCCTTGGGAACCGGCACCAGGTCGAGCACGACCAGCTCGGGCCGGCAGAGGAAACGCAGCCGCGGCGCGTCGTCGCGCTCCATTCCGATCCCGCGGGACACGATCAGGGTCCCCCCGCCCGGCAGCTCGGTCCGCCCCGCGGCCCACCCGCGCGGGACGCGTGAGAGCGTCAGCAGGGGCCCAAAGAAGGGCAGCTGGACCTGCCCGCCGTGGGTGTGGCCGGCCAGGATCAAGTCGGCGTCGGGGCCCGTCAGGGCCACGTCGGGCGCGTGCCCCAGCCAGATCCGGTAGGGCGCCTGGCGGGGCGGAGGGCTCTGGCGCCCGCGGCGCGAGGCCCCCAGCGAGAGGCCGTAGAGCTCGAGTCCCTGGGCGGCGAAGGTCACCTGCTCCTCGAGCAGCGGCCGCACGGGCGTGCCCGCGAAGAGCTCCCGCCAGGAGTCGGCGTACTCGCAGTCGCCCTTGACCGCGAAGGCCCCCAGCCGCGGCGCGAGCCCCGCCTCGCGGATCAGCGCGCGCCAGGGCTCACTCAGGGCGCGGTGCTGGTCCCAGGAGTGGCACTGGAGGTAGTCGCCGGCGAAGAGGACCAGGTCGGGCTCCTCGGCGACGACCCGCCGCAGGACCTCGCGCTGGAACTCGCCGAGGTGGTCGGTCTGGATGTCCGCGACGAGCACGATCCGCAGCGGCTC
>CALDQK010000195.1 GCA_937911525.1 uncultured bacterium | reverse complement strand
GGCAGCCCCTCGAGCAGCGCCCGCCGAGCCGGAGTCGAGAGGAAGACCTCACGCTCCCGGTCGTAGACGTCGAACTCGTGGAAGTAGTGAGGCAAGCGGTCGTAGAAGATCGTGTGCTTGGCGTAGAGCCACTCGCCGTAGACGACGTAGCGCGCCCCGAGGACGCCGCGCAGCTCGTGCGCTCGCGCCGCTGCCCAGGTCTTGAGCAGGTCGAACTGACGCTCACTGCGCCCGCCGCGGAGGAAGTGTCCGCGGCTCTGGAGCATGAGCTCGCCCTGGCGATCGAAGCCGATCGCTGCGTTGGCGCCGTCGAGCTTCTCCTCGATCACGAGGGGGCGACCCTCCAGCTCGTCGAGGGACACGGCCGCGAGGTCGTGGTCACCCGGCTGCAGGCGAGAGCCTTGGAGGTGCTGGGTGCGCGGATACTTGATCAGCCGGGTCACAGGAGCACCACCGCGACCCGGTGATTGAGCACGTGTTCGACGTCGACTCGCCGCGCCCCAGCGCTCAGGAAGAGCTGCTCGAGGTCGCCCGGTGAGAAGAGGTGCAAGTGCTCGGGGTTGTCGTCGGGCTTGCTGGGGACCGACGCGATCACGAAGCGCCGCGCGACCCGGACCAGCTCGCGCGCGGCCGCGGCGGGGTCGGGGAGGTGCTCGAGGACCTCGAGGGCCGTCGCGCCCTCGACCGCGCCCCGCTCCAGCGGAGTCCGGGCCACGTCGCCGTGCAGCACCCGCAGGCGCCCGACCCCGCCCCGGGACACGGCGGCGAGCTGGGCCGCACGCACCCGACTGCGCTCCAGACTCGTCACGGACAGGTCGGCGCGATCCTCCAGCAAGGGCCACAAGAAGGTCCCCCGTCCGCTGCCCACGTCGAGCAGGTCCTGGGGCCAGAGCCCGCGCAGCACGCCCAGCACCCGCGCCACCCGAGGCAGCTCACCTCGCTTGAAGCGATGGAGGCGCAGGCCCGCGCCGCGTCCCGCTGCCAGGGTCTCTTGCACCGGGAGCGCGTCAGCCAGACCCAGCGCGCCGCGCACGTAGGCGGTCGCGGCTTCGACGAAGTAGCGATCGGGGTCCGGGGAAGTCATCGGGAGCAGGCCTCGGGCCCACTTACCCGCCGATTCGCCGCGAGTGTCAGGACACCGCGCAGAGCACGACCGCCAGGTTGTCACGCCCGCCGCCTTGGCCAGGGTCCGTCGCGCGCTCGACCAGGGCCTCGACCCGCTGCGCGAGGCTACCTTCGGGCCGAATCAGCGCCTCGACGCCCGCCAGGTCCAACCCCGAGACGTTCTCTTCCAGTCCGTCGCTGGCGAGCAAGAGCAGATCGCCTGCCGAGAGCTTGGCCTTCCCCTGGGTCCACGCGATCCCCGCCGGGGTCTCGGCCAGGGACACGTTGCCGAGGAAGAAGGGCGTCAGGGTGTTGAGGAGCTCGCAGCCGCCGCCGGGCGGGAGCCGCAGCAGGAGGCTGTCGCCCGCGCTGATCCAGTGCAGGTTGCGGCCCTCGAGGTGCGCCAGGACGAGGGTCGTCTCGCTCTTGTCCTCGGGAGCGCGGATCGCGGAGTAGGCGGCCTCGAGCTTGAGCAGCGCGCGGTAGAGCCGCGTCGCGATCGTGGGTCCGCTGACCCCAGCCCAGGCCTGGGCCAAGGGTTCGGTGTAGCCGACGCTCGAGCTCCCGCCCCAGTGCGCGTCGGCGACGGCGAGCAAGACTCCGCCCTCGTCGGTCTGGACCATCGCGAGGGAGTCCTCGCAGGCCCACTCCTTGAGGTTGAGCGACTTCCCCCGGCCCGTGTGCAGCGCCGCGGCGGCCTGCTCGCCCAGGACACCGGTCACGCCGGTCCCCTTCTCGGGAAGTTGCGATCCAACCAATGCGACGTGTTCCACGTCGCGAATCGTAGCCGCCCCGCCCGGGCTAGGGGAGGGCTTGCTCCCCAGAAGGCCGACTCTGCTCTCGAGGGACTCGGCCCCTGAGTCTCCGGACACAGTTCGGGCGCCAGCTGCCCGGGGGATGGAGTCCATCGCTCGGGGAGAGGCGCCCGACTGCTTGGGTCTGGTTGTTGGACTAGCCGACGACGAGCTCGTCACGCCGGCGGGCGAGGCGGGCGCGCAAGTTGTTGATGATCCGTCCGTGGAGCTGGCAGACGCGGCTCTCGCTGAGGTTCAGCGTGAGGCCGATCTCCTTCATCGTGAGCTCCTCGAAGTAATAGAGGATCAGGATCAGGCGCTCGCGGAGGTTCAGCTCCTTGGTCAGCACCTCCATCACGTCCTGGCGCTGGACGTCGATGGTCGGGTCGTGGCTGTTGGGGTCCTCGAGCAGGTCGCCGCGGGGCGAGCCCTCCTGGTTGTCGTTCGCCGAGTCGGAGAGGTAGCAGACGGTCGTGGCGCTGGCGTCGCGCATCAGCTTGTCGAGCTCCTTGATCGACATGCCCATCATGGACGCCAGCTCGAGGTCGGTCGCGGGGCGGCCGAGCTTGGCCTCCGCCTCGTGGATCATCTTCTCCAGCTGGCTGGCCTTGGTGCGCACCAGACGGGGCACCCAGTCCTGCGCCCGCAGATCGTCGAGGATCGCGCCGCGCACCCGCCAGCTAGCGTAAGTCTTGAACTTGACGCCGCGGCCCAGGTCGAAGCTCTTGATCGCGTCGATCAGGCCGAACAGGCCCGTGCTCATCAGGTCGTCGAGGTCGACGCTCTGGGGCAGGCTGGCGGCCAGGCGCTCAGCCGTGTAGCGCACGATCGGCAGGTAGTGCTCGACCAGCTCGTTGCGGTTGCTGTCGCTCGGATCCTCCTGATAGGCGTCCCAAAGCTCACGCGGATCGTTCTTCTCCGATCCATAGCGCCGCTTCGTCATGTAGACCCTGCTGCTGCTGTATCGCCTCCTAGCCATGTCCTTACCCCCTCGTTCCTTCGTCTGCTTCGTCTGCTCGTCTGCGCCGCTTCCATTGGCGATCGAGGAGTACGGCAATCTCCTCGAGTCGCTTTCCTTGCCGCTTCAAGCGCTCGATTCGGTCGAGGCGCTCGAAGGCTTCGTCGTCGTAGAGCCGGTGACCGGAGGGGGTGCGGTCGGCCTCATGGATCAGGCCCATGAGGCAGTAGTTGTGGATCGTCTGACGGGTCAGCCCGCTGTGACGAACCAGATCACCCACCTTCCAAAGTCGTTCCGGCTTAGGCACTGAGGCGAGATCCAAACGAACCGGTCCTGACACGACGCGTTAGAGACATCCTGCTGCGTCCCTGTGTTTTGTCCCTCTTACGTCTCTAACGTCGAAAGTATCATGGACGAAATCGTCCAAGGCCTCTTTGACGAAAACGTCAATGAGCACATTGGCGATCGGTGTCCTTCTCTCCCCTTCAGCGCTTGCAGGATATGATTGCTACAGAAGGACTTCAAGCAGCTCTTGGTTTTTTCCATTCCGCTCCTCGCGCCCCTAAGAAGTGCGGCTCACAGCCCGATCCAGGCCTTCGTCTCAGCAATTTCTCCACTCAAGTCGGGTGAGACCGACGGCAGCCTGCAAAGCGGACTTGCGAGTCGATTCTCCCCAAATAGCTAACAATGAAGGATTTGTACGGACCGTGAAGCGACCACCAGGTTGGGGATGATCACTATGCGATGGGTCCGACAGCCAAACCATCCCATTGAGAGCAATGGACTTGGGTCGTGAAACCCACTCAAGACCCCGCCGAATGGGCGCTTAGCGAGGGCGAAACGTTGGTTCGGGGTAGATGGGTTTCACCCGAGCACGAGGGCGGCAGGGTTTAGCGAGCCATCTCGCAGGCGATCGCCTTGACGCTGAGACGGGAGCCTGTTCTCAACCACCGCCGATCTTGTTGACCTGGTTCATGAGGTTGCTCCAGAAGGAGATGACCTGATAGGCCACGAAGAGGGCCGCGATCCCGAAGGCGATGCCCCCGATCGCCTTGACCAGGAGGCTGCGCGCGGTCTGCACCTCTTCCTCGAGCCGAGCGTTCGCCTTGCCCAGCATGTCGTCGAGCTGGCCCGTCGAGCTGCCCGTAGCGATCAGCTCGATCACGTAGTCGGGGAGGTCGTCCTCGAGGGCGACCGCCTCTCCGAGGCTCTCTCCGTCCGCGAGGCGGTGCGCGACCCGCTCGAAGAGGTCTCCGACCACCACGTTGGGAGTCACCTCGCGCGCGCTGGCGAGGGACTCGAGGACGGGGACTCCGTTCGCGTAGAGCAGCTCGAGGGCGCGCAGCCCGTCGGCGAGGCTGGAGCGACGCTCGATCAGCGCGACCACGGGAACGCGCAGCAGAAAGTTGTCCAGCGCGCGGGGGGCGCGCTGCTTGCCCTGGTGGTAGGCGACGTAGAGCCCGAACACCACCCCGTAGCCGACGGCGAGCGGGATCAAGGTCGCTTGCAGGAAGGCAGAGGTCCCGGAGCTGACGAGGAGCGGAATGCTCGGGAACAAGATCGCGAGGTGGAGCAGGAACACGGGGTAGGCGAGCTTCCCCACGAAGGCGGCCTTGGTCGCTGCGCGCTGCGTGTAGCGCTCGGCGAGGTTGGCGAGGACCTGCGGCAGCGAGCCCGCCTTGGCGCCGGCCGCGATCACCTTGACCTCGAGCGGCGAGATCGCCTCCGACTGCTCGAAGGCCTCCTCGACCGGGTCCCCGGCCAGGAGCGGACCGCGCACGTCGGCGAGCATCAGCGCGCCGTAGCCGCCCTTCTCGACGAGGCGATCGACCGCCTTGCCGAGGCTGAGGCCCATCTTCTGGGTCGCAGCCAGTTGGGTGTAGACGGCCGCGCGGGCCTTGTCCTTGCTGCCAATCATGCGCTGACTCTACCCACCCTTGACCCCAGGCGGGGCGGGCGCCAACCTTGGCGCCCTCAGGAGGCCCTCATGTCCATGCAGCTCCCCTTGGCCCAGCTCGCGATGCTCCTTGGCGCCAAGCTCACCGACCCGAGCAAGGGCGAAGTCCTCGTCGGCAACGTCGCGAGCCTGGACGCGGCCAAGGAAGGCGACCTGGCCTTCTTGTGGGACGAGAAGTTCGCTCCCGACGCCGAGACCTCGCAGGCCAGCGCGATCGTGTGCAAGGACGCGATCGAGGGCCAGACCTGCCTGCTGGTCGCCGACCCCCAGCAAGCGATGCTCGCGCTCCTCCGCCAGGTCCACGGAATGCGCTTCCCCACGCCCCGGCCCGGCGTGCACCCCCAGGCCTTCGTCGACGACACCGCCGAGCTGGGCGCCGACGTCTCGGTCGGCCCCAACGCCACCGTCGAGGCCGGCGCCAAGCTTGGGGACGGCTGCCAGGTGCGGGCCAACGCCTACGTGGGGCGCAACGTCGTCCTGGGCGCGGGCAGCGTGGTGCACCCCAACGCGACGATCCTCGACCACTGCCAGGTGGGTGAGCGGAGCGTGGTGTGGAGCGGCGCGGTGATCGGCAAGGACGGGTTCGGCTTCGTCCCCGTCTCGGGAGATCGCCGCGACCTGAGCCAGGGCAGCATCCGGATCCCTCAGATCGGCGGGGTCAAGATCGGCAGCGACGTCGAGATCGGCTCGCTGACCACCGTCGACCGCGGCGCGCTGGAGAACACCGAGATCGCCGACCGCGTGATCGTCGACTCGCAGGTGCACATCGCCCACAACTGCAAGATCGAGGACAACACCGTCGTCGTGGGTCGCGTGGCGCTCGCCGGCGGCGCCAGGATCGGCAAGAACGTCTACTTGCTCCAGGCGAGCGCGGTCGGGCAGGGCCGGACGGTCGCTGACGGCGCGATCGCAGGCTCCGGCGCCCAGATCCTCTACAAGGACGTGGCCGAGGGTGAAGAGGTCCTCGGCTGGCCGGCGCAGCCCGCCATGGCCGAGCGACGTCTGCAGGTGATCCTGACCAAGCTGCCCAAGGCCTGGCCCGAGCTGCGCAAGCGCGTCAAGCAGCTCGAGAAGAAGCTGGCGGCCTTGGGAAAAACCGAGGATTGACCCCGCCGGGGAGGGTGCTATGCTCCTCCCCTCGAACGGGCGATTAGCTCAGTTGGCTAGAGCGCTACGTTGACATCGTAGAGGTCACAGGTTCGAATCCTGTATCGCCCAATCCCTTGAGCCGGCTTTCCTGAGGAGAGCCGGCTCTTCTCGTTCTGCTGCTCTTCTTTCTCGTTCTAGCTTCCCTCGCGCCCTCTCCTTTGGGCCAAGAGCCCAGACACCTGGCTCGCGATCTCGGCGACGGGGAGGTCGTCGAGGCAGACCCGCACGCGATCGGGTCTCCGACAGCGGCGGGCCCGGCAAGGCGCGCACTCGACCTGTCCCGCGTGGACCACGACCTGGGCCCCGCCTGAAAGTCCGCTCGGACCCGTGCGCGCGGGCTCCGCGGCGTGGAAGAGGGCGACCAGCGGCCGGTCGAGCGCGCGCGCCAGATGCAGGGGCCCGGTGTCCCCGCCCAGGATCGCGTCCGCGGCCTGGAGGACACGCGCCGAGTCGACCAGGGAGAGCTCGCCGCAGAGGCTCTCGGGCCGGGCTCGCTCGCAACGCGCGATCGTCTCGCGCGCTAGAGCCGCATCCTGCGTGGCCCCCAGGAGGACGACCCGCAGCTGGGGGTGGTCCTGAGCGCAGCGATCGGCGACCTCGGCCAGGAGGCCTGGTGGCAGCCGATTGGCCGACTTGCCCGCGCCCGGGATCAGCGCCAGGAGCGGCCCCGGGCCCTCCGGGAGCGCTCCCGCGAGCGGCGCGTCGCGCAGTGTTTCCGGGAGCCGCGGCGCAGGCAGCGGCCCTGAGGGCAGAGGCTGGTCCAGCGCCCTCAGGAGCCCGTCGACGAGCTGCCGCGCACGCTCGACCGCGTGGGCCTCGCCCGGCCGCGCGACCTCCAGTCGCTGCCGGTAGAGGAAGCGAGCGCCCTCGGGAGCCCACGCGGGTCCCAGGAGCAGGGGCGCTCCGCTAGCGCGAGCCACGAGCGCGCTCCGCAGGAGGCCCTGGAGGTCGAGCGCCGCGTCGAAGCGTCCGCGCAGGCTCTTTAGCCCATGCAGCGTGCGCGAGAGCGCGCCGCCAGCGCGGAGCGCTTGCTTCCGCTCCAGCACGACCACCTCGTCGAGGCTGGGGTGTCCGCGCAGCACGGGGGCCGCGTGAGGTTCGACGACCCAGGTCAGGCGGGCCTGGGGCAGCGCCCCGCGCAGGCGCTCGAGCGCGGGCAGGGCATGGACCACGTCGCCCAAGGCGCTGAGGCGGACCAGGAGGACGCGCAAGGCGGCGCTCAGCCCCCCACCGGCGCGACG
>CALDQK010000194.1 GCA_937911525.1 uncultured bacterium | reverse complement strand
GAGCCGGTGGGCGGCGCGGTCGGCGGCGAGCCCGAGCCCGAGCCCACCGCTGCGGGCAAGCTCGCTCCCCTGCTCCTGGCCGAGGAGTCGCTCCCCCGCAGCGAGCGCGCCCCTCGAAGGGCCGCCCCCCAGTCTCAGGCGCCGGCCCATCGACGCGCGCCCCTCGACCGGCCGCCGCCGCAGCCCAGGCTGCCCGTGGGCGAGCAGGCCGAAGACGTCTCGCTCGACTCCAGCCGCCCCGAGGTGTTCGGCGAGGTCCCCTGGGGCAGCCGGATCGGCAAGCTGGTCCGCTGCGCGAGCTGCAGCGAGAAGGTGCCCGAGCGCTACGCGAGCTACCCCTTCTGCGAGGGCCCGACGCGCAGGCGCCAGCTCGCCCTGCCCGCCCTCGACCTCGGCTCCATGAACACCCGGATCGGGCTGGGGCTGCTCACGATCGCGCTGCTCTTGATCGGGCCCTACCTCTACGGCAGCCACCTGGCGAGCGAAGAGCTCGAGTCGGCCCAGCACTTCCTGGAGGTCGTCAAGAACCCCTCCCCCGAGGACCTCGAGGAGGCCAGGCACGTCGAGCAGGAGCGGCAGGAGAAGCTCAAGCAGGAGATCGCCAAGGTCCGCGAGCAGCTGAAGGCCCGCGGCTCGGGCGACGAGGCCGCGCGCTTGCGCGACCTGCTCGACCGGCTCGGGGACGGCTCCTCACTGACCCAGTCTCGCGCCGGCCGCGAGGCGGAGTTCCGCAAGCGCTTCCCGGAGGCGGGGCGATGAGCATGGAGGAGGACGACGTCGGCAACGTCGCGGTCGTGATCCTGCTCGTGATCGGCGGGGTGCTCTACGGCTCCTACTCGCTCTACTCGAACGCCGTGCGGCGAGGTGAGCACCAGGCGGCCCGGCTGATGCGGGAGGCCGAGCAGACCCGCACCGAGCAGCTCGACCTCAAGCTGAAGCAAGAGCGCGGCGAGACGGCGCGCCTGGCCAAGGAGCTCTCGCAGCTGAGCGAGCAGCTGAAGCGCGCCCGCGACCCGCGCTTCTCGCAGGAGGTGGCGGGCCTGCGCCGGCGCGCCGACACCCAGCTGCGCGCGCTGGAGCGCCAGGCCCCCAACGCCAAGCTCCTGCTCGACAGCTCGCTCGACCTCGACCGCGTGGTGACCCTCTCCTGCCAGGCCGTGTTCTCCGACGTGTCGCAGCTGACCCAGACCGAGGTCCGCCCGGGGCGCCGCGGCTACCGGCTCGAGCTGATGCTGCGCGCGCGCGGGGCCACCCAGGCGGTCCCCAACCTGACGCGCGCCTTCGAGCAGCTCCCCCGCTGGGTGCCGGGGCGCTGGCTGGAGGCGATCACGATCTCGCGTCCCGGCTGCGACCCCCTCGACCTGCCGATCCCCGGGGCGGGCTTCGCGCACTACGGCCCGCTGCTGGGCGCCTACGCCGGCCAGCACCGGACCCTCCCCGAGCCCCGCTGGGAGCCCATGGAGAAGCTCGGGGGCGACAGCGGCCTGCGCGTGACCAACCAGGACCCCCAGCAGCGCGAGGTCCGCCTCTACGCGGTCCGCGCCAGCGCGCTCCGCGTCCAGGGCGGCGAGACCCGCGGCGCGCGGGTCAACGCCGGCCGCTACTTCGTCTCGGTCCAGGGCGGCAGCGTCGCCTACCTGGGGTGGCTGCAGCTCCGGCCCGGTCACGTGGCCCAGCTGACGCTCCCCTGAAGCTGGCGCCGCTTCCAGCCGAAGAGGGAGTGGAGGAACGATGCAAAGACCGCTGATCGGGATCGAGGTCGACCTCGAGGCCACGTCCACCGGGCGTCGCTACGCCAAGGCCTACGAGGCCTACTTCGACGCGGTCTCGGACGCGGGCGGCGCGCCGCTGCTGGTCCCGCCCGCGCCCGCCGCGGCCCTCGAGCGCCAGCTGAGCGTATTGGACGGGCTCGTGATCCCCGGCGGCGACGACTTCCACGCCAGCGAGTGGGGTGAGGAGCAGCGCCCCTGCGAGCGCTTCACCCCCAGCGACGAGCGCCGGCTGGGCGCCGGTCGCTCGCTGCTCGGGGCCGTCGACGAGCGCGGCCTGCCCTTCCTGGGCGTGTGCTACGGCATGCAGCTGCTCTGTCTCCTGCGCGGCGGGAGCTTGATCCAGGACATTCCCGACGAGGTCGAGGCGCCCCTCGACCACCGGGCCTACCACCCGATCGCTGTGGACGAGGGCACGCTCCTGGCCAGCCTGGCCGCGGGAGACCTCTCGCCCGAGGTCAACTCGCGCCACCACCAGGCGGTCCGCGAGCCGGGGCGCGGGCTCCGGGTCAGCGCCCGCGCCAGCGACGGCGTGGTCGAGGCGATCGAGGGCGAGGACCCGAGCGTGTTCCGCCTCGGCGTCCAGTGGCACCCCGAGAACCTCGGCGCCGCGGCCATGGGCGGCGGCCTCTTCGCGGGCCTGATCGAGGCCGCGAGCAAGTTCAGCTACGCGAGGGCCTAGCTCCGCGGGCTTCAGTGGCCCGCGGGGCAGCCGCTGCGCTTGAGCTCGTTCAGCCGATCGCTCAAGCCCTGCTTGCCCTGCTCCGGATCCGGCTGCTCGCGGTGGATCAGGTGGTGGAAGTGGAGGTCGAGGTCGCCGCCGTCGCTGACCACGGGCTGGCTGGTGATCGTGAGCTTCCCGATCGGCGTGGCCTGCCCGCGCCCCGGTCCCCAGGCCACGTAGCAGATCTCGAAGCTCAGCTCGTCGGCGGGGTCGTAGGCGCGGATCAGGTCGCGGAAGTCGTAGGGCAGGCCCTGGTAGACGACGCCCCGCTTGAACTCGCTCAGGGCGCGCGGCGACTTGCGGAAGTCCGCGAGCGGCCGCTTGCGCCGCTGCGCGGCCGTCGGCTTGCCGGGCTCGAGCCGGAAGCGCGGCTTGAACAGCGGCCGAAAAATGACCTCGAAGGGCGCGCAGGGCTTGCCGCGGACGGGCTGACCCGCGCCGTCCACCTCGGCCAGCGCCTCCACTGGGCGGTGCTCGTTGGGCGCGTCGAAGTGGTTGAAGAAGCGGTTCACGTTCCGCGGCAGGAAGGCGTTGGGGTCGTCCGGCGGGGCGAAGTTCGTGTAGTAGACCGGCTGGCCCGCGTCCGTGTGGAAGGGGCGCGAGCGCGCGTCGGCGTCGAAGCCGAACTGGTCCAGGGTCAGGATGTTCCGCGTCAGGACCTTCTGCTTGGGGTCCTGGGTGGGGAAGAGCTTGATCGCCATTCCCAGGATCCGCTCCTCCTTGCTCGTCGCCTCGAGGGTGCCCGAGGACACGCGCACGATCGCGTAGGGCAGGCGAGTCCCGGGGGCGAAGAGCCCCGTGAAGGGGCTGTCGGCGTTGATCTCCCAGCGGGCGCTGAAGGCGACGCCCAGGGGGTGGAGCGGCTTGGGGTGGTCGCGGTTGGTCCGGCGCAGGTCGTGGGTCATGGCCGGGTTGGTCGTCGTGCGCGAACGCACGATCAGGTTGCTCTTGCTCGTCGGGTAGTTCTTCGCGCGCACGAAGAAGAGCGCCCGCACCGCGTCGGGCACGAGGGACTGCGGAAAGGGACGCTTGAGCGGCTTGCGGGCGGGCAGCGCCTCGTCTTCGCCGTAGGGGCGCGTCTCCTTGACCACGCGCCACACCTCCTCGAAGGACGAGCCCTGCGCGTGGACGGCGCCGCTCGCGGCGAGGAGGAGGGCGAAGGGGAGGAAGGTGCGAGCCATGGAGTCTCCGAGCCGCGGCCGCTTGGACCGACGGGGCACCACCTTAGCCTCACCCTGGAGAGGGAGGAAGCGGAAGCTGAAGCGGGCTACTCGCCCTGCTCGCCGGCGGGCTTCGCGTCGGCCGGCTTCTTCTCGTCGGCCGGCTGCTCGTCGGCCGGCTGCTCGTCGGCCGGCTGCTCGTCGCCCTTGCGGGCCTCCTGGACCTCTTCGATCAAGCCCGGCTTGATCGACTGGAACCAGCCCGTCTCGGCCTGACCCCACACCTCGCCGAGGTGGACGCTGTCGCCCGTGTTGGCGTCGTAGGTCCAGAGCTGGAACTTGGCCCAGGCGTCCTGAGGGTCGTAGCCGATCGAGATCTCGGGGATGCGGGTGAACACGTCCGAGTAGCCGATGGGGAGCGAGGGGATGCCGACGATCCAGCTCGGGTCGTTGATCCCGAGCGTCCCGTTGCGGACCTCGAGGACCAGCTCGGCCTCCTCCTCGTTGACCAGCAGCGCGCCGGCCTCGCTGACGTGCTCGCGCAGGCAGCTGACGACGTAGTTCTTGTCGATCGCGGGGAAGTAGGACTCGTCGATCCACACCTTCTTGCCCGCGAGGTGCTCGGCCGGATAAGCCCGCACGGCGCGCTCGGCGGCGGTCGAGATCAAGAGCATCTCGTCCGCGGCGCGGGCCGTCGTGGTGTCGCGGATGCCGCCGGAGCAGCCGCAGAGGGAGAGCGCCGCGAGGAGCAGCGCGCAGGTCGCGCGAGCGCTCATTCGACCGACTCCGGGTAGATGTCCTGGTTGCCCACGATCGGGCCGAAGCCGAGCACCCACCACTCGTTGTAGTAGGCGTGCCCCCACAGGTCGTGGGTCACCTGGATCGGCTCGCCGCTCGCCACCTCGTAGGCGTAGAGCTGCAGCTTGCAGAAGCCCTGCTGGCTGCCGCGCTTGACCAGGAAGAAGCCAGGCAGATCGACCGGCTCGCTGTTGGGGCCCGTGCTCATGGGCACCGAGGGGATCCCGAAGCCGTAGTCGCTGTCGAAGATCCCGAAGGTCGCGTTGCGCAGCTCGAGGATCGCCTCGGGCGCCGGGGCGTCCTTCTTCTTGCCGCGCAGGTCCTTGACGAGCTTGCCGCCCTTGGCGACCAGCTGGGTGCGCAGGGCGCTCAGGACGTAGGGCTTGTCGACCGCGTCGTAGCGGCTGGCGTCGATCGCGACGCGCTTGCCGGCGAGGGGGCCGACGTCGTAGCGGGCGATCGCGCGCTGGGCCGCGGTCGAGAGCAGGAGCACCTCGGTCGCCGTCCGCGGCGTGGTGGTCTCGCGCACGGAGCAGGCGCTCGTCGCGAGGACGAAGGCGCAGAGCAGGGGCAGGGTTAGTCGACGAGGCACGGAAGACTCCTCAGAGCGGCGCATTCCAGCAAAGCCGCCGGGAGTTCGCATCCCTCAAAGCGAGAGGGAAGTGTAGGCCCCCTTTACCCTGCTCGGGCCAGGGGCGAGACTCGTGCCCATATGAAGGTCTACGAGCTCCCTGCGTTCGGTCTAGAGAACCTGCGAATCGCCGAGCGGCCCGACCCAGAGCCTGGCCCGGGCCAGGTCCTGGTGGCCGTCCGGGCGGCTTCGCTCAACTACCGCGACCTGATGATGGTCCGCGGCCACTACGACCCGCGCATGCCGCTGCCCCTCGTGCCCCTCTCGGACGGGGTCGGCGAGGTGGTCGCCGTGGGCGAGGGGGTCGAGCGGGTCGAAATCGGTCAGCGCGTGCTGGGCGCCTTCACGCAGGGTTGGATCGCGGGCCAGGCGACCAAGGCCATGCGCAAGACGACCCTGGGAGGCCCGCTCGACGGGATGCTGGCGAGTCACTGCCTGCTCTCGGCCGAGGGGGTCGTCCCGGCGCCGAGCCACCTCAGCGACGCTCAGGCGGCCACCCTGCCCTGCGCCGGGGTCACGGCCTGGGTCGCTCTGATGGACGACGGCGGACTGGCCCCGGGCCAGACGGTCCTGGTCCAGGGGACGGGCGGGGTCTCGATCTTCGCCCTCCAGCTGGCTCGCCTGGCGGGCGCGCGCGTGATCGCGACCTCGAGCAGCGACGAGAAGCTGGCCCGGGCCCGCGAGCTGGGCGCCGCCGCCACGATCAACTACCGCAGCAACGAGGCCTGGGACAAGGAGGTCCTCTCCCTGACCGGGGGCGAGGGCGTCGACCTGGTGGTCGAGGTCGGCGGGGCAGGGACCTTCGCCAAGGCGCTCCGCTGCACGCGCGTCGGCGGACGCGTGGCCACGATCGGCGTCTTGAGCGGGGTCAAAGGCGAGGTCGACCTGATCCCGATCCTGATGTCGCGCCTGCGCGTCCAGGGCGTGTTCGTCGGCAGCCGCAGCCATCTCGAGGCCCTCTGCGCGGCGGTCTCCGAGGCGAAGCTCGAGCCTGTCGTGGACCGCGTGTTCCCCTTCGCAGAGGCCCCGGCCGCCTTCGAGCACATGGCCAGCGGCGCGCACTTCGGCAAGATCGTGGTCGAGGTGAGCGCATGAGCGACGAGGTCCTCAGCGCCGAGGCGATCCGGGCCAACCTGGCCGACCTGGCCGGCTGGAGCCTGAGCAAGGTCGGCACGCTCCACTGGGAGCGGGCCTTCCACGACTTCAACGAGGCCTTCGGCTTCATGTGCCAGGTCGCGCTCGTCGCCGAGAAGCGCGACCACCACCCCAACTGGTCGAACGTCTACAACCGGGTCACGATCGACCTCACGACGCACGACGCGGGCGGGATCACGAACCGGGACCTGGAGCTGGCGCGGGCGATCAACGCGATCCTGGGAGAGTGAGGAATCGCGGCTGTCGCTGTCAGCGACAGCTCCTTCGCATTCGAGATTCAAAGTAGGAAAGCATGAGGGAGCTGTCGCTGACTGCGACAGCTCCTTCGCGTTCCGGCGATTGAACGGAGAAAACTAGAAAACTGGAAGACGGCAGCTCCGCTCAGCGCTCGAGCGCGCTTTCCAGTTTTCCAGTTTTCTCCGTTCACTAGCGCTTCTGGAGGGCGCACTCGTTCTCAGCGACAGCTCCCCCGACTTTTCACTCCGCGGGATAGAGGTAAGCCAGCACGTCCCCGACGCGCTCGCGCCAGTAGGCCTCGTTGTGCCGCGCGCCGTAGTGGATGTAGTGGCGCAGGTTTCCCTGCAGCGCCCAGCCGCGGCGGAGGAGCTCGTCGCGCACGAAGAGCGTGTCCTCCATGCTGTCGAAGCTCGAGCCGCCCTCGTTGCCGCTGTCGAGCCACACCCGCGCCTTGTTGCTGGGGGCGGCGCCGAGCTTGTCGACCCAGCCGCGCAGCCAGAAGGAGCCCGAGAGGCTGCCGACGCGGCCGAAGACCTCGCTGCGGGTCCAGCCGAGGTAGAGCGAGACCAGCCCGCCGAGGGACGAGCCGACGATGCCGGTGTGCTCGCGGCCGGGGAGGGTGCGCAGCTCGCGGTCGGCCCAGGGCTTGAGCTCGTCGGTCAGGAAGCGCCCGTAGGCGCTCGCGCTCCCGCCGTCGCCCTCGGGCATGTACTCGCTCATGCGGGCCGAGGTGTTGGCGGGCGCGACCACGATCAGCTCGCGGATCCGCCCCTGGGTGATCCCCTCGTCGAGGGCGCGCTCGACCCGCCAGCCGCCGAACATGGCGTCGGGGCCGAACAGGTTCTGGCCGTCGTGCATGTAGACGACGGGGTAGCGCTTGCTGCTCTGGTCGTAGCCGCGGGGCAGGTAGACGAACACGTCGCGGGCGTTGCCGAGGATCTTGCTGCGCCAGCTGCCGACGCGCACGACCCGGCCGCGCTCACCGAGGGCGCGGGGGTCGGGGCTGCCGGCGTGGATCGCGCCGCTGGCGAGGGTCAGCTCGCTCAGGCGAGTGCGGTAGCGGTCGCCGCCCGGAGCGCGGTCGCGGCCGCTGCCGCCGTCGCTCAGCTCGAAGGAGAGCTCAGCGGCGCGGGTGCGGACCTCTCCCTCGAAGAGGGACTCGCCGGCGCTGCGCCCGACGCCGCGGCGGGTCAGCGCCACGCTCCCGCCGTCGTGCTTCAGGGTGACCTGGCTCCAGCCCGAGAGGTAGCGGACCTTGACCCGCCGCTCGGGGGCCTGACCGGGGACGCGGCCCTGGAGGACGTCGGAGACCCGGCGGACGTTGCTGCTGCTGGCCAGGCTCGCGGCCGCGTTCCAGCGCACGACGTAGGCGTAGCGGTAGCTCCTCCCGCGGGGCAACTCGACCGTGAGGCTCCAGCAGTGGTCGTTGCTCGGGACCATGCGCAGGGCCCGCGTCGGGTCTCCGCCGCCGAGCTCGGGCAGGTCGCCGAGCACGTAGAGGCTCTCGCCCCAGGTGGTGGTCTCGCGGTGCTCGAAGCGGACGGCCTCGGTGGCCGGCGTGGCGAGGCTGGGCGCCGTGAAGGCGAGCAGCAGCGCCGCGGTCGTGAGGGCCAGGCGGATCTTGGTCATGTCCTTAAGAGCCCACGGAGCGTCCAAACCGGACGTCGCTCGACTTAAGTCTTTATGCGATCAAAGGGATGGGAACCCCCAGCGCGGGAACCAGGGCTGTGTAACCAGCGTCTCAGCAAAAGTCCTCCGGATCCAAGCGGCGCCTGCCGACGTAACAGAGAACGAGGACCGCACCGTCGAGGAGACCGTCATGAGGGAGGCAACCTTGAACCTTCCGTCCTTTGCTGCCGTCGCCCTGCGCGTCGGCGTGGTCGGGATCGACGACTTGCGAGAGGCTTACGCTCAGAGCCGGCGAGCGGGCGAGCGCCTGGACGCCGTGCTCGAGCGCAAATGCAACCTCGACCCCGACCTCGTCCTCTCCGTCCACGCGGCCCGGCGCCGCCTGGCGGACACCTGCCAGGCCTGCGGGGGCCGCGCTGCCAGCACCTGGGACCGCGGCGACTTCTCCTGCCGCTGCGCCCAGCCCCGCTTGGCTGGCTAGCGCCTCAGGACCCCACACGCGAAAGAGCCGTCGCCCAGGCGACGGCTCTCTTCGTTCCGGAAGCTCTTCGGGCCAGGTCAGTCCCAGCCGAAGAACATGTGCCATGTATGCGGTCCGCCGCCGATGACGGCCGCGGCTCGGAAGAGCCAGTAGCGAATGTCGGCGGGGTCGCGATACCACGGCAGCGGCTTGACGCCTGGCTTGCCGTCCGGCCCGATCGTGGCCGGTTCGTCGTCGTCGCCGCCCCAGAGGTCGTTGAGCCAGCCCCACAGCCCGGACTTGGTCTCGTCGCCGCTCGGCTTCTCCTCGCCCTCGCCCTCGGCGCCGCCCTCCTCGGCGTTCTTGACGGGTGTGTCGCACTCGAGGCAGATGCTGCCGAGGTTCATGAAGGCCGCCTTGACGACGCTCACGAAGCTCACCAGGCCGACCACCGCGCAGATCATGATCATGCCGGTGATCAGAATGTATTCCGTGTGACCTTCGCCGCGGACGCGCGTGCGCAAGCCCCGCGGGAGGGATAGAGCTCGAATCATGGGCCCTCCTGCCAACTCAGGTTTAGCAAGCCGAGACCCACCTGGGCCAGGGGGAACTCACTAAAAACACAGGGCTTAGAGTGAGCGCTCGCGATGAGCGTGTCCATTTGGCTGCGCTCGTCTCGCCCAGAGATCGGAATGCGCCCCAGGGCGGGAAGCAAGGGGCGACCAGCGGCCTCCCCAATGAGCGGCTGCGCTGGCGCAAACGAGCGGGGCCTGCAAGAGTGCCCTCGTGAAGGGGATTCACGGCTCGAGCGGCGGATGGCAGGCCCTCGACGGCGAGCGGCGAGTCGGTCCCTACCGGCTGGTGCGCGAGCTCGGTCGCGGCTGCTACGGGGTGGTCTACGAGGCCGAGCGCGACGGCCTCGGGCGCCGCTTTGCGCTCAAGGTGCTGACCGGCCAGGCCCTGCGCAGCCCGGAGGCGGTCGCGCGCTTCGAGCGCGAGGCTCGCCTGGCCTCGCGAATCGACGACCCCGGCGTGGTCTCGGTCCACGACTTTGGGCGCGAGGGCCGCTTCCCCTACTACGTGATGGACTTCGTCGCCGGCGAGACCCTCGAGGACCGGATCCGGCGCGGCCGCCTGGACCCGATCGAGGCGGCGCGGCTGCTGGCCCAGCTCGCGCGCACGGTGGCCGCGGCCCACGAGGTGAACGTCATCCACCGGGACCTCAAGCCCGCCAACGTGATCCTCGACCCCCGCTCGCGTCGCCCGCGGATCACCGACTTCGGCCTGGCGCAGGAGGCCGGTGCAGAGGGCGAGCGGCTGACTCGCACGGGCGAGGCCGTCGGCACGCCCTTCTACATGGCGCCCGAGCAGAACCGCGGCGAGCGCGACCTCGACGGGCGCGTCGACGTCTACGCCCTGGGCGTGATCCTCTACCAGTGCCTGACCCAGGAGGTCCCCTACAACGGGGCCAACTTCATCGAGATCAGCAAGGCGATCCGCTCGGGCCCCCTGACCCTGCCGCGCCAGCTGGTCCCCGAGCTGCCCGCCGAGCTCGAGGGGATCTGCCTGCGCGCCATGGAGCGCGAGCGCCACTCACGAACCCCGGACGCGGCCTCTCTGGCCGCCGAGCTGGAGGGCTTCCTGCGCGCCAGCGGGGCCTCGACCGAGGGGCTCCCCGGCGCGAGCTCGCGCGAGCGCCCGGCCTCGCTCCTGGTCCTGGCCCTGGCGGCCGTCGCGCTGGTGCTCCTCGGCGCGAGCAGCGTGACCTGGGTCTTGTTCCGCACCCGCCGCGCCGCCCGAGAGCTCGCCGCCGCCAAGGCGACCGAAGACCCCAAGCTGGCCCTCGAGCACCTGCACCTCGCGTCCGAGCTCGCGGTCCGGCGCGCGCAGCAGGCCGAGATCGAGCAGGAGATCGAGCGCTGGGGTCGGCTCAGCACGCTGGACGAGCAGCTGCGCGAGGCCACGGGGGAGGGCCTGGGCGCCGTGCTGAGCGAGGCGGAGCAGGCCGGCCTGCTGGCCGCCCTCGGGCCCAAGCGCCAGCTCTACGCCCAGCGCCGCCTGCGGCGCGCCCTCGAGTCGGACGTCTCCAGCGCCGAGCTCGAGCGCGCGCTGGCCGACGTCGAGCGCCTCGCGCCCCAGCCCAGCGAGCTGCTCG
>CALDQK010000193.1 GCA_937911525.1 uncultured bacterium | reverse complement strand
GACTCGGGGCAGACGTCGACGCAGGCGCCCGAGCCGATGCACACCTCGAGGTCGATCACCGGGTGCAGGCTGACGGGCTGGTTCATGCCAGCCGAGCGCGCGTCCTCGAGCGCCTCCTCCTCCAGGCGCTCGCGGCGGATCGTGAGGTAGGCGGCCAGGATCACGATGATGATGACCACCAGCGCCGTGACGATCACCAGCTTGGTGAGCACGGAGGCCTCTCCCTGGGCTCGCGGTCGCCGCTCTTCACCCACTGCTCCCCGGACACGTTCCTGGTCACGTCTCTCGAAGCCTCTGGGCCCAAGGAGCCGGTGGCTCCATCGTGGGTTCGACCCATAACCCATGTGGGTCGGTAGGTCTCAGCGACCGGCGCTGCGCCGCTTGAGGCGACGCGAACCACAGGGTCCTTGGGGAACCCCTGACGCCGTTCGGACAAAGAGGGTATCCGATCCTCCGTCATGCTGACAAGCCTCTAGCCGAACCGAGTGCTTGCCTCCCAATGGGTTAGAGCAGACCCACGGGCGTGTCCGAGTGGGTACGACGCGGTGCGCTCAGATCCTGGGACCTTCCCAAAACCTCCGGGAACGGTGTGCACGCTTCCGCGTCACGTGCGGATCAGGTGAACCCGTCTCACGAGCCCATCGCGCCCGGATATACGCCCTCTGGAGGCGGATATCGACCGCCCGACATTGCCATGACAGGACTTGCGGCGATTTCGACATCTCGGAGACGAAGTTTGGCCCGGCGAATGCACTAGAGGCGATCGAGGCCAACACAGTTCACGTCCCCCAGAGAGGTTCAGGATGCGCAGCAGGCAGGTGAAGATCAGGAAGAAGCGGAGCTTCGGCTTCGGTCACGGACTCGTCGCTCTCTCGGCGGTTTTCGCCGGTGGTGCGACCGTCGCGGGTTGCTCCGGCGGCGGCTCGAGCGGCGGCGGCGGTGTCGCGTCGACTTCGGCCCCGATCACCACGGCGGGCATGAACTCGGTTCAGGTCAGCGATATCAGCGTGGCGGGCGTCGGCTCGCAGGCGCTCTCGCAGGTTCAGGTCGAGAACGGCCTCAACTCGGGCTTCCAGCTCGTGATCGACGGCACCTACACGGACGCCAACGGCGGCCAGCAGGTGATCGACGTCACTCGCGACGCCACCTACACCAGCTCGGACGACGCCGTCCTCGACGTCAGCAACGGGCTGATCTCGCCGAAGGCGCCTGGCGCGGCTGAGGTGACGATCTCTTACACGACCAACACCGGCAGCACGGTGGAGAAGAAGGTCATGGTCCAGGTGACGGCGCCGACGGGGACGACGCCGAACTTCACCTCGATCGCCGTCGTGCCCGACGCGCGCACCCTCTCTTTCGTTGATCCCGCGACCGGCCAGGAGCAGCTCCAGCAGATCGCGATCTACGCGGTGGACGACCAGGGCGTGACCCACGACCTGACCCGCACGGTTGCGGTGCACCTCCAGGACGATCAGGGCAACGCGACGAGCCTCGGCTCGGTGGACGCCCGCGGCCTCTTCCGTGGCGTGGACAACGGTAAGGTCTGGGTCGTCGGTCGCCTGCAGTCGGCGGGCCTCGTGGCTGGCAGCGAGATCGTGCTCGGCACGGGCGTCGCCACCCCGGTCAACCCGAACCAGCTCTACAGCGGCGCGCCCCTCGCCGGCTCGGCCAACGAGTTCGACAAGGCCGTCCTCGACAACCTGTTCAAGCAGTTCATCGAGCCCGCTGCCACGGCTTCGGACGGCGAGTTCCTCCGCCGCCTCTACGCCGACGCGATCGGTCGCACCCCCACCGAGGCCGAGACCGACGCCTTCCTGGCGAGCACCGACGCCGACAAGCGTGAGCAGGAGGTCGACACCCTCCTCGCCAGCGCCGAGTTCGCCGCTCACTGGGGCTCGCTCCTGGCAGAGTGGTTCGAGATGGGCCCCGAGGCTCCGGCCTTCGCCACCTGGGCCGAGGGCGAGCTCGCCGGCGGCGCCAGCCTCGCGCAGATCTTCGCGGACTGCATTGAGGGCAACCAGGCGAACTTCGAGGCCCGCCACGACAACCCGGAGAAGAAGGCCGGGATCGTCATGCAGACCGGCACGGGCATGACCGCTCGCTGCGCCGCCTGCCACGACCACCCCCTGATCGGCCCGAACGACACGATCAAGTGGCTCCAGAGCGACTACTACCCGATCGTGGCCTTCTTCGCGACGAACAACAACGAGGCCACCGCCCTCGACGGCCGGACCGACACCCGCGTGGGTAACCCCTACGACCCCGGCTTCCTCGGCGCCGCCGTCAGCACCACGCTGGCTGACCCGGTCGCTGCTCGCCGCACCGAGTTCTCGACCGTGTTCCCCTCGAGCGACGTCTTCGCTCGCGGCATGGGCCACCGGATCTTCGCCAAGGTCGCCGCTCCCCTGCTGAACACCGACCAGTTCCTGGCCAAGGAGCTCGACGGGGTCGCCGTGCCCAACGTCCTCGACACGATCACCAACGTGTTCAAGAGCGAGAACGCTTCGCTGCAGGGCTTCCTCCGCCAGATCTTCACCAGCAAGTGGTATGGCCTGACCTCGGACGCGACGCAGATGGACGTCCAGTACGACAACCTGCTCCAGCGTCACATGGTCCGTCGTCACCACGCTGAGTTCATGATCGGCGCGATCGAGGAGATCACCGGCATGGGCACCAACGCGGCGAACGAAGGCTTCCTGGCCGGTGTCTGGGGCCAGCCCGAGACCCGCGAGGCGATCGGCGAGCGCAGCAACGCGGTCAACATGAGCCAGTCCCTGACCCTCATGAACAGCCCGATCGTTCAGGACCGGATCAACGGCACCAAGATCAGCGACCTGGCGGCCGACGTCGACGGCGGCACGATCACCCAGGCCGAGGCGATCACCAAGCTGTGGCGCATGACCCTCAGCCGCGACCCCAGCAGCGACGAGCTGACCGACGCCAACGACGCGATCGGCTCGGCGGCCTCGACCGAGGAGGGGCTGCAGGACCTGACCAGCGCCCTCATGGCCTCGATCGAGTTCAGCATGCGCTAAGCGGGCAAGGCACCTGGGCGTCGCCTGGCGGCGCCCGGGGCCGTTCGCTACAAGTAACCCTTAGATCTGTCCCTAGACCAAATACACGAAATCACGCACGGAGCTAACAATGGCTAGCATTCACCGCAAGATCACCACCGAGGAGCGTCGCGAGTTCCTCAAGAAGGCCGCTACGGCTGGCGTCGGGTTTGGCGTCCTCGGCATGACCATGGGCAAGCAGCGCTTCCTCCAGGAGGCCTACGGAGTCCAGCAGACCAACCCCTTCTTCGACTGTGCCTTCCAGCTCTTCTACTCGGGTGGCCCTTCGCAGACCGACACCTGGGATCCGAAGCCCAACAGCGCCAACCGCGGCCCCTTCGGCACGATCAACCTCGGCGTCAAGGACAAGTACAACGAGGACGTCCACATCGCCGATATCTTCCCGACGATCGCGGACAAGGTCATGAACGACCCCATGGTCTCGATCGGCGTCGTGCGGAGCATGTCGCACCGCAACAACGCTCACGGCAACGGCCAGCGCTTCATGAACTGCTTCTGGATGGGCGCGCCCTCCACCATGTATCCCTCGACGGCCTCGGTCATGGCCGAGTACTTCCAGGGCTACGGGATCGGCATTCCCAGCGTCGTGATCAACGGCAACAACGGCGCCGACGCGAACAGCGCCAAGGCCAGCCGCTGCCCGACCGCGCTCCAGGTCAACGTCAACCAGGGCCAGGGCAACAACCCGACGGTCCAGGCGCTCAGCCTGCCCCCTGGCGTCGACCAGGCTCGCTACCAGCGGCGCAAGACCCTCCTCGACAAGCTGAACGCTCGCTACCTGGCCACCCGCCCGGACGCGATCACCAAGGCCTACGAGAAGGCGATCAACGACGCGGCCGACGTCACGATCAAGGGCGACGCGGCCCAGGCCTTCGACCTGACCGGCGTCCCGCTGGTGGGCAACAACAACGTCAACAACGGCTCGCGTCAGCGCCTGACCCTGGCGTCGCGTCTGCTCGAGGCCGGCGTGCCCTACGTCAGCGCCGGTATCGGTGGCAACGACACCCACGGCAACAACCAGCAGAACGTCGGCCAGAACTGGGGCCAGGCCTTCGACAGCGGCATCGGCGACATGATCGATCGGATCAAGGCGACCGGTAAGCGCTGCCTGATCTGGGCCGGCGGTGAGTTCGGCCGTCAGCCGAGCGACACCGCGGGCGGCCGCAACGGCCGTGACCACTGGGGCGACGGCTTCAGCTGGGTGTTCATCTCGGTCAACCAGCCCAAGTTCAAGTCGAGCGCGATCGGCGACACGGGCCCCGACGGCATGTTCCGCGACAGCGACGGCACCCTGGTCGACCCCGTCCAGCCGAAGGACTTCGGCGGCATGGTCTACCGCAGCCTCGGCTTCCAGGTCGGCTCGGACGTCGCCTACGACATTCCGCTCAACGACCGCGAGGCTCCGCCTGTCGACCGCAACAACATCGGCAAGGCCATGATGGAGGACGTGTTCGGCCTCAAGTAGGCCGACCTCTCCCCGGCCGCGAGCCTCGGCTCGCGGCCGGAGCCCTGCGAATCCCTGCGAATCCCTGCAATCTCTCCATCCTGCAAGAGCGGCCAGACCTGGCCGCTCTTGTCCCTTTGGTTCGGGCTGGAGTGGGTGGGGTGGGGCGAACTTGCCGACAGCGCTGTCTGGTTTACCTGACACCGGTGTTAACGAACCCGGGCACTTAACGTGCGCTGAGGCGACTTATGAATGGCGCTGGGGTTGCACACTAGCTGCTCAACTGGAGGCACCCCATGAAGTTGTTTGGGATTCGATACACCCTGAGGAACCGACTCCAAGGCCTGCCGCGGCGGCGCGGGCAAGCCCTGGTCCTCGTGGTGGGGATCACGGTCCTGCTCGTCGCCCTCGGCATGACCAGCGTCGGGCTCGTGAGCACCAACCAGCGCGTCGTCTCGACGCAGCGCGTCGCGGATCAACTCATGGCCGCGGCCCACGCAGGCAACTCGCGGGGCGTGTTCCTGCTCCAACAGCAATACAACCAGTGGCTCGCGGACAACGGCGAGGAGGCCCCTGGCAACCAGGACCTCGTTCGTCAGTACCTCGAGGGCAGCAGCGGTGGCCTGAGCCCCGCGCTGAACGCAGGCGGCAGCGCCACGCTCGCCACCATGCGCTTCGACTCGTCGGCCACCCTGACGGGTGAGCAGGTCTGGGTAGCGACCACCCTCGAGCGGCAGGACTCCGGCACCGACTCGACCTTCGTGCGGATCCGCTCGGTGGCGACGACCTGGAATCCGGGCTCGAGCAACCAGGCCGCCGAGCTCGCCGCCGGGCGCCTCGGCGAGCAGCGCGTCGTCGAGAGCGTGATGCGCTACGGCGGCGAGGTCTGGGACGGGCTCGACTTCGTGATCCTGGCCAACCAGGTGGCCTGCATTTTCTGCCACGCCTCCTTCGACAACGCCGAGCGCGTCTACAACCACGACCCCTCACAGTTCGGCGAGTTCGACCGCGTCCGCCTCGGCGTGCTCCAGACGACCGAGTTCCGCCCGGGCGCCAACAGCTACATCGCGGGCACCTTCTACGTCGGCGGCTCCCTGGTCGACAAGAACGGCAACGCGATCGACCTGAGCAACAACGCCTTCACGGCGAGCAACGGCCTCAAGGCAGGCCAAATGGACTCGTCGGGCCGGATCACCGAGAACAACAACAGCAACCCCTACAACCGAATCACCAAGGAGACCTTCGTCGAGGGCAACAAGGACGGGGACGGCAACTACGACACGCCCTACGCCTCCTTCTACCGCGACTACCCCACCGATCCGAACAAGCAGATCGACGGCGGCATGCCGAGCGAGTTCCCGCCCCCGATCCCCGACACCGACGAGGACCGGATCATCGACGACTCGGAGTGGACCGCCACCACCGGCGACTACGCCGGCACGATCTCGGGCGGCAGCCGAACGCTGATCGCGAACAACTCCAACTACACCGACGTCAACCTGCCCGCGAGCGGAAACGCCAACATTCCGGCCGGCGGCACGAGCGGCAAGAGCGTGATCCTGGTCGGGACCGAGGCTGATCCGATCGTGCTCAACGGTGACGTGGCGATCGACGGCGACGTCGTGATCGCTGGCGTGGTCAAGGGCGCGGGCCAGATCATGGCGCGCGGCAACGTCTACATCATGGGTGACCTGCGCTACGCAGACGGCACCGACGGCGACGGCAACCGGACCTTCGGCGTCGCCGACGACGGAACCAAGAACGCGATCGCCTACGCCGCCGGCGGCTCGATCATTCACGGCAAGTTCATGTGGGGCGACGGTCGCCACGCCGACAAGTTCTTCGGCCTCGAGGGCTGGGCGGAGGACGGCCACTCCAACAACAAGGAGGAGAGCGGCCTCGCGCCTTGGGAGGCGAGCAAGTGGAACCGCATGGAGTGGACCCGCACCATGCCCTACTTCGATCCCGAGCTCGACATGCCGACCCTGGAGCCGACCAACTCGTCGACGGGCGACCCCAACCCGGCGAACACGGCCTATGAGCCGGACTACAAGCCGCGCTTCTACACCTTCAACCCGCACGACCCGGACAACGACAAGGGCAAGATCTGGGTCCACGAGCCCAACAAGAACTACAAGGCCTGGGACGGCGTGCGCGCGCGCTGGAACAACGACGGCCAGTTCTGGGAGGGCGAGGGCAACGGCGGTGACTTCTACAAGAACACCGTGAAGTACACCGATCTGATCGACGGCATGAACATCGACCCCGCCCACCCGGACGCGGCGGCCCTCGAGGCCAAGAAGGCGGCCCTGCAGCAGCAGGCCAACTACGCGACCACCGCGCTCTTCCCCACGTGGATGGACGCCGACAAGTTCGCGGACCTGGTCAAGAACGCCGAGGCGGATCGCAAGGCGGAGCGCAACGGCAAGCCCTATGAGCTGGACGGGCTGTTCTACACGAACAACGGCATGCTCTTCATCTCGCGCAAGAGCGACTCGGGCAACCGCAAGATCATCTTCAACGGCTCGATCGTCTCGGCGGACATTGGAATCCTCGGGCCGAACGGCGTGAAGGTGAACTACGACGAGCGCGTGAAGGAGTACCTGAACATCGAGAACCCGAACCGGGTCGAGCTGTTCACGACCTTCGTGCGCGAGGGGATTCGGTAATGCGGCGCAGCCTCTCCATCATTGAGCTGGTCGTCGCTTCGGCGGTCCTGCTCATCACCCTGGTGGGCGTCATGTCCATGACCACGGGCTCGGTCCGGGCGACGCAGGAGGCGACGCCTCGCAAGGTCGCGCAGGACGTGGCGGCCCGGATCCTGGCCCGCATGCGCTCCACCCTGCTGGGGACGAGCTACGCGCAGTTCTATGGGAACCCGACGCGGCGCAGCATCAACAGCGTGACCTGGGCCGTCCCCACCGAGGGGGGGCCCACCGGGCTGGACCAGGAGGCCCAGCCCATGTTCGACCTGGCGACCCAGGGACAGATCGCGCCGCCCTCCGACGATCCGGCCTACGTCCGAGTGCGGGTCATGAACGAGGTCGAGTACGCGGCGACCTGGAACGTCGGGGCGACGGATCTCGACTTCGACGGTGACGGCGGCGCGGACGCCGCTGAGCCGCCGAGCGGCGCCTACGGAATGCTGCCGGTGGTGATCGAGGTGCGCTGGGGGGATCCCTACGCGGGCAACGACGGCCGGATCACGCTGACCACCCTGATCTCGCAGCCCATGCAGGGCGACCCGAACCGGTAAGGAGCTGAGCATGAAGAAGCCCAGCCTGAAGCGCACCCTGACCCTGCTCGAGGTCATCATCGCGAGCACGATCTTCTCGCTCCTGATCCTGACGGTCGTGGTCGCGTCCGACGGAGTGCTGGCCACTTCGTCGGTCGTCTACAACCGCACCTACGTGGAGATGGAGGCCGAGAAGGTCTTGAACCTGATCAAGGACGAGATCGGGCGCACCGGCGAGAGCGACGACGGGGGCACCCCGCGGATGGCTCTGGACGAGGCGCCGGCCGACCCCGGCGTCGAGTGGTCCCTGGTCTACACGCCGCTGCAGAACGGCGGGACGGTCAACTGGACCCAGTTCGGCACCGGGACCCCCTACGACGGCCTGCCCTGGCAGGGCACCAGGAACGTGATGCGCTACGAGCTCACCGATCCGATGGGGCAGGACGCCAACGGAACCGACGACGACGGCGACTACCTGGTCGACGAGGGCCGGGTGGTGATCTACACCGACGCGGGCGGCGGGACGCCCGGCGCGGTGATCGCCGTCCTGGGTGTCGAGCTGAGCACCTGTCAGCTGACGCGCGTGAACCTCACCGACGGGCGCCTCCCGACCTATCGGATCTCGGTCAGCCTCGAGCGGGTTCTGAGGCACGCGGTGAAGACCAACGCAGACGTGGCCGCGATCAACGCGGGCGCCGGCCCTCGCGTGCGCCACACGGCCTCGATGCTGGCGATCGCGCCCAACTAGGACAGGGACGAGGAAGCCATGACCGAGAAGCTTGGGCTCCTGGCCTGCGTCGCGCTCGTGATCGCGGGGATCCTGCACGCGAGCAGTCAGCCGGAGGAGCCAGCGCCGAAGCCGCGCGTCGTCGCCAAGCCGAAGGCGCCCGACCGCGTCCCCGAGCACGTCCTGGGCGACTACTCGCTCGAGCTGGGGAACATCCCCGACAAGCTGGACTTCGGCTCCCGCTGGTGCTTCGTCAACCTGGCGGAGGGCGAAGGGAACTCGCTCGAGGTGAAGGCCTGGCGCGAGGGCGACACGAGCTTCGCGGCCAGCGAGCCGAGCGCGAAGGTCGGCTCGTTGCGCTTCAAGATCGTGCGCAGCTACGAGCGTGACGAGGAGACCGTCAACGAGACCTGGAAGATCACGCTCAAGCCTGGCGTGAGCCAGGGTGAGGGCCCGGTCGAGCTGAAGGGGGTCGCGGCGGTGATCCAGTCCTTCGACTGGGGTGAGGCGGAGGCGCCTCCACCGCGGAGCTATCGCTATCACGTGCGGGCGATCCCGGTCGAGCCAGCCCAGGTCGAGGAGGAGCTCGCCGAGCGCGCCGAGGCGCGCAGCCGCGCCAAGCTCGACAAGGACCGCGAAGAGGGGATCCCTGAGGAGATCCTGCGCGACCTGCCCTACGAGGCGACCGAGAAGGGCGAGCTGATGCAGGAGCTGCAGAAGGCGATCGACGAGGGTCGATTGAAGAAGCGTGACCTGCCCTACGGCCTGCAGCGGCGTCTCTCCAAGGCGCAGGCCAAGGGCGAGGCCGACGAGAAGAAGGGTAGTGGTGACAAGAAGTAGCGTCCGCGGAGCCTTGCTGGTCTCCCTGGTCTCCCTCGCGCTGGCGGCCACGGGCTGCCCGCCGACCTCCTCGACTCCCGTCGCCGAGCAAGGTGGCGCTGCCGCCAAGAGCGGCGCGGCTGCAGGAGCGGCGGGCGAGGGCGCCGTCCTCTCGAAGTTCGCCCGCCAGCTGGGCTTCGAGCTGAAGCTCGGCAAGGGCCTGGGGCGCTCGGTGAAGCCCGCGGGCAGCAACCATATCCTTCAGGTCCTCAAGGGGCGCACGACCCTCTGCTCGATCAACTCAGGGCCCTACGTGCCCTGGCTGACCCAAGAGGACCTCAAGCGTTGGACTCAGGGCGCCGAGTGGCAGACCGGGCCGATCAAGGTCGAGGGTCTGGGCGAGGTCTCGCTGGAGGTCGAGAGCTGGGCCGCCGTGCCCAAGCCGCGCCAGCTGGTGTTGCTCGCCAAGGGTCGCCTGGTGCGCGTCATGGCGAAGGAGTGGACGCCCGAGCTGGGCGAGGTGCTCTCGGGCATCACCTTCGTCGAGGGCGCTGACCGGCGGACGATGTATCGCGAGAAGGTGGGGATCTCGCCCGAGGAGGCGACGCGCGGGGTCAGCCCCGAGCTGGCGCTGGACCTGCGCGGACTGCACCAGAAGCTGGGCGAGGACTACGCAGAGTTCACCAACGACGTGACCAAGAAGGGCTTTGAGCGCTTCGAGGCGGGCAAGCTCGACACCCTCGAGGCGCTCCTGCTGCGCGACAAGCTGACCTCGGCCTTGCAGAAGGCGGTCTCAGATCGTCAGACCCGCCCCAAGGAGGGCGACGGCGACCGCTACAAGCAGCACTCTTCGGGGGCGACTCCCAGCCACGGGCACGGCAAGGCCCCGCCCAAGTCACCCAAGGGGCCCTGACCTCCGAGGTGACGCTGCTTCCCCGCTCTACCCTGGAGCGCGGCCTGTGGGCCGCGCTCCCGCTCGTTTGGCTCGTCGGCTGCCCGCCCGCTCCCACGAACCCGAAGGCCACGCCGGCGCCAGCCCAGTCCACGGCGCCAGCCCAGCCCACGGCTCAGCCTGCGACGCCTCCCAGTGTCCCGGTCCGGACGCCGAGCCCTGAGTCTCGAGCCACCCCTTCGCCTGCGCCGGCTCGACCGCCGCTCACGCTCGAGGCTGCCTGCGCCTCCTGCCACGCGCTGCCGCCCCCCGACGCCCTCCCCCGAGCGGCTTGGCCGGAGGCGATCGAGTCCATGAGCAAGCTGGCGCCTCACCTGCGGCCGGTCGACCTCGAGCTGGCGCGTGAGCACTACGCGGCGCGCGCCCCCGAGGCGCTCGCGCTCGCCGAGCCCGCGCCCCTTTGTTCGAGCTCGCGCCTCGAGCGGGCCCGCCCGGGGCGCGCGCAGGCGACCCCCGCGGT
>CALDQK010000192.1 GCA_937911525.1 uncultured bacterium | reverse complement strand
CCAGCTTGGCGGACTCGCGCCCCTGCCGGCCCTCCCACACCCGCACGATGGTTCTCAGCTGACGCCTCAGCTCGGGCTCTCGACACGGCTTCACAGCACACCTCCTTCGGCTCCGGTCCGACGCCCCACGGCGTCTTCCCCTCGTTCGGTTCGGGCTTGCTCGCGCCGCTCCTGGCGCTCGCTGGTCACGTCCCGCGGTCGCCCGCGCAGGCCGCCCGACCGGCCGCGACTGCGCTGCGGCTCAGAACGGATCGGCACGCCCAGCTGGTCCAGCAGCGCGGGCACGTCCACCCAGTCCGCAGGCGCCTCGTCGCGCTGCGCCGCGGACACCAGCCGCAGCACCTCGAGGTAGAGCTTGCGGACGGTCGCGGGCACCTCGTAGGCCAAGACCTCGGGCGCAGCCACCTCGCGCTCCGAGTGGTTGTAGCGGTGGACCGTGCTCACGATCTCGGTCAGCTGCTCGGCCGCGAACTGCGCCAAGTCCTGCACGAACTCCTTGAGCATGCCGTCGAGCGTGCGCGCCCCCGCCGCCCCCACGTCGTCCAGCCCGCCCAGCCGAGGCGGCACGAGGTAGGCCCTCAAAATGCCCGCGTCGTAGCGGTTCAGTGCTCGCTCCCACACGCCCTGGCGGTCGGGCACGTTCAGGAGGTCGATCTCGTATTCGCGCTGCCCCTTGGCGTCCCGGTCGTTGGGCAGCGCCAAGGACCCGGACCCGCGCAGCTCGGTCAGCAGCCCGTTGACGTGCTCGAAGCCGTCGACCTGCTGACCCTCGACCTCCACGAAGCCCGAAGGCACATAGGCCACACGCGGCGAGTCGACGCTGCGCTCGAGGTAGCGCACGTGCAGCAGCTCGACCAGCAGGCTGCGGCAGTAGTCCAGCCAGGCGCGGCGACGGGCGCTCTTCCCCCGCCAGCCGCCAAACTCCCGATCCCACACGAAGAGGGCCGCTCGCTCGGCCAGGTAGCGCTGCTCGCCGCTCTTGAGCGCGACGAGCCGGTCGTTGCGGCTCTCGACGGTCACGTCGCCAGGCCACAGCTCGTGGGCCGAAACGTAGTGGACGTGGCCTCGCAGCGGGCGCCCGTCCGCGACCAGGTCCTCCTCGCCCCAATTGAAGACGACGGGGATCGCCCCGTAGGCGTAGGCCCGCGCGATCGAGCCCAAGAGCGAGGGGAGCAGCGGCCACAGCCACTCCTCGACCTCGGCACGGACCTGGGCGTCCGGGTGGCGCACGTAGTAGAGGTCGGGTCGCCGGACGACCCCGGTGATCGTGCGCTCGGCCAGATAAACCATCGGGTGCTCGTCCATGCCCCGCAGCACGGACAGCGGCACCCGCGAGGGATCGCCGTGCGTGACCTGCCGGCGCACGAAGCGCTCCAGGTAGCGCGAGCCCCGGAACGAGAGCAGCTCGGAGGCGGCGTTGGCCCGCCGGAAGGGGCTGAGGTCGGGTTTGCACGAGTCCGGGTTCATATGCGCCACTCCCGCGCGTGGGCCCACAGGCTTCGGTTCAGCCGCATGAGCCCGGTCCAGTCGACGGTGGTCTTGGTGTGAGGCGAGTCGCCGAGCAGCTCTTGGCGGCCCCAGTTGGCAAGGCAGAGCGAGATCACGCAGTCGTCGTGCAACCCCCGGCTCTGTGGGCAGCCGTAGCTCACGAACTCCCGCCCCTGCGACACGCGCTTGATCCCCTGAAATACCCGCAGCTCGAAGTCGAGCTGTTCGGCGAGGTCGTTGCGCAGCAGCTTCAGCCGCCCCCACTGGACGTCGGCGCGGGTCGTGTCGACCAGGAGCTCCTTCTTGCTCGCCGAGAAGGTCTCGTAGGCCACGACTCGCTGGAGTGGGAAGCCGGGAGGCGCCTCGCGCGAGCCCTGAATGCGCCGCAGCTCGTCGGCCACGTAGGAGCCGACCTGCGCCTTGTCCACGACGACCAGCTGCACCCCGTGGTCATGGATCAAGCCCACGATCCGCTGGGTCGTCGTCGGCCAGTCCGAGTGCCGCCAGCGAGCCAGCACCTGGCCCTCGCCCTCGCTGTTCAAGACCGTCACGACGGTCCAGTCCTGCTCCTTGCCGAGGTCGATCCCCATGGCGACGGGAGTTGTCCTCGGGTCTCGCTTGGGCAGCTGCCCGACGAAGAGCCCTCCGACGTCGGCGAAGGCCAGGATCAGCGAGTCGACGAACTCCGCCTCGAACTCCTGCGCCGCGAACTCGGGCGTCATAGAAGCGCGGCAGCGAGCGACCTCTTCGTGATTGACGTGCGGGCTGTCCGCCGAGCGAAAGCGAAACGACTCGTGGGCGGCGTCGTCCGAGACGAACTCGTCGAACACCCAGTTCTTCCCCGCCGGCGTCGTGGTCAGCAGCTTCAGCGCGTGACCCGCGGCGGGGAGGATCTCGTTCCAGGCCCTCGACGGGATCAGCGCGGCCTCGTCCGCCCAGAGCAAGCCGGTGATGGTTAACCCGCGGGTCGAGCCCTCGCGCTCCGCCGAATACACCTCGAAGGTCGAGCCGTTGGCGAAGGTCATTCGTCGATCGGTGCTGTTCCACACGCAGCCGGGAAGCGCCTCGCAGGCTTGCAGCAGGAGCGCGGTCGGCTGGCGAGCGTGGCGGAGCGTGGGCACCAGCAGCACGCTCATGCTGCCGGGGCGCTCCAGGGCGACTTGCAACACCAGGTGGATCGAGAGGTAGGTCTTGCCCACCTGGCGCGCGGCCACGAGCACG
>CALDQK010000191.1 GCA_937911525.1 uncultured bacterium | reverse complement strand
TATCCTGGCTGATCCAGTTGACCGCCTTCGACGCTGTGACTAGCTGGAACAATGGGACACATGGCGCGAGACCTGAGTTAGCTCAGTTGGAAGCCTGGGTAAGACTTCCGGGTGACTACCGACGCAGAATGTGGATGGCGGTCCATGTGTTGGCAGAGAGCATACTCAGAAGAGGGGGGCTCCTCCACATTGTCCAGCGCGGGCAGAGGCCAGACGGGAAGGTCTCACCAGGAATCCTGAAGGAGATGCGCGAGCTAGGAGCCCCAGCGCATATCGAAACGCAGGAAGAAATGATCTCGTGGGACATGGTTCGCGCTCAAGGGGAGATCGCCTCGCGCCACTCGTCGCTTGTGGTCGATCCCGACTCCGTCAAGTGGAGAGCCTACAAAGAGCGAGGCGACATGTCCTACGGAGCGACTCAGCGTGGTCAGTTCGGGGATTTGTCAAGCGAAGTTGTCTTGGCGTTCTGGTCACTAGTTGCGAGGAAACCCTAGTGTAATGTCGACGCGGGTTTCCAGACTGGTGCAGCGCCTGCTCCTGCCTTGCTCAGCCCCGGACTAGCTCCAGCAGCGCGCTGGCCGTGCGCAGGTTGCGCGCAGTCGCGGCGACGCCGAGCACGCGCTCGGCGCGCGCGGCGAGCTTGGAGCGGCCGATCCCGTCGGGGGCGTGCAGGTAGAACACGCCCTCGCCCAGGGTGAAGGCCTCGCTCTTGGCCCGCAACGCCTCGAGCGGCTCCAGGTCGGCGTCCGCCGCCGACTCGGCGAGGAAGAAGAGCTGCACCCGGCGCGGGTCCTCCTCGGCGTAAGGGTTGGCCGCGAGCGCCTCGCTCAGCTCGTCCACGCTGAGCGCCAGCACCTCGGGGCGGAAGCCGTGCTCCTCCTCGATGGCGTCGGCGACGCCGGCGCCGACCTCGTCGGCGTCGAGTTCGCTCTCGAGCACGAGGTTGCCGCTCTGGAGGTGGCTGCGCACCGCGGCGAAGCCCGCCGCTGCCAGCAGCTCGCGCAGGGGCGCCATCTTCAGCTTGTTCTTGCCGCCGACGTTGACCCCGCGCAGGAGCACGACCCAGGTCGCCACGCGCTAGCCGAGCGCGTCGTCGAGCAAGAGCAGCGCGTGCTGGTGCGCGCAGAGGCCCTGCTTGATCCCGTGGTTCTTGGCGAAGAAGCAGGTGCAGGTCGCCTCGACCACGCGGCCCTGGTCGTCGAGGACGACCTCCGGCTCGTAGACGTGCTCGGCGTCCTGGGTCGCGCGGCCGCGCACGGCGCGCCCGCGGGGGACGCGGCGGCTGCCGGTGATCGCGACCGCGTCGCGAGCCACGAGGGCCTTGGCCTCGAGCTCCTGGGGGTCGTGGCCGAGGGTCACCTCGGGCGGGAGGGGCACGTGCAGGAGGGGGCGGTGGCGGTAGACCCCGTGCAGGAGGTCGTAGACCACGAGGCCCTGGGCGGAGGCCTCCGTCAGGCTGGCGTGGACGTCGGCTTCGCTGAGCGAGAGCGCGCTCGCGATCTCGGTCACGGTCCCGCGGTGCTCGCGCTCGAGCCAGGCCAGGGGCTTGGGCGAGGGGGTGCCCTTGGCCCCGCGGCGCGCGATCAGCGCGTTGAAGCGGGCGGTCGAGGTCCAGTCGCTCTTGGTCCAGCCCGAGAGCCCGAGGGTGAAGTCCAGCCCGCCCGCCGCCCGGGCGGTGACGAAGTAGGGCAGCCCGCGGCCGAGCAGGTGAAAGGTGAAGCGGTCGACGACCGGGATCACGCGCTCCAGCAGGCAGAGCCGGCGGCGGCCCCAGATCCGCACGATCCGCGGCTCCTCGGCGCTGTGGCTCGAGCCGGCCAGGACCAGGCGGTGCTCCCAGGGCTCGAGCACGACCTCGGCCGGTTGGCCGGGGGTCAGCTCCCAGCGCAGCGCGCGCGGGCTGACCTTGGCCTTGTGCCCGCGCAGGAAGCGCGTGATCTCGTGCATGTGGATCGGCTGGAGCTCGACCGCGAGGGCGGGCAGCTGGAAGGCCGCGCCGATCTGGACGAAGCCGCGCAGCCAGCCCTCGGGCAGCTCGACCTTCTTCTCGTGGTGGGTCTTGCCGCGGGTGCTGACCTCGAGCTTGCCCTCGCTGGCCGCCGCCCCCAGGGCGATCTCGGTCGTCCAGATCGAGCGCAGCCGGCGGACGGCCTCGTAGAGCCCCGCCGAGAAGTCGACGTTGGTCGTCCCGCACACCGTCTCGCCCTGCTCGTCCATCGCGGCGCGGTCGACGCCGACGCGCGCGTAGGCCGAGCCGTCCCGGCTGAAGGCCTCGAAGAAGAGCTGGTCGGGGTGCACGCTGCACACCGGGTCGAGGATGAACCACTGCTCGCGGTCGTGCTCCCACAGCCACTGGAAGAAGCGCCGCCGCTCGGCCTCGAGGCGGCCGCGCTCGGCGGCGGCCTCGCGGTCGAGCTTGGCCGTCAGCCAGCGCTGGAACTCCTCGCGCTGCACGCTCGGGCGCCAGCGGAAGTCGGCGATCACCACGTCGTAGAGCGCGCCGAGCAGCTCGCGCAGGGCGAGGGGCTCCTTGACCGCGCCGCGGTAGGAGAGCTTGGGCCGCTCCATGGCGCCGGCCAGGCGGACGCGGGCCGCCTGGCTGCCCCACTCCACGCCGCTCGGGAGTCCGTAGCTGAGCGCGACTTGCATCAGCTCGCCTCCCCGCTGCTGAGGGTCGCGCCGAACACCTCGTTGGTCGCGAAGGGCAGCGGGACCTCGTCGCCGAAGCGCTGCTGGATCGCGACCAGCAAGGTCAGGGCCCGGGTCAGGTCGATGCGGCAGGTCGAGCGGCGGAAGGCGGCGATCACCTCGACCGTCAGGCGCGCCTGCTGGGGGGCCTCGAGCGACCAGGCGCGCAGCAGGCCGTAGAGGCGCTCCTTCTCGCCGCGGGCGCGCGCGACCTGGTAGAGCAGGATCCGGAACATGGGCAGCAGGCGGGCCAGGTCGTAGTCCTCGCGGCCGGCCAGCTCGCGCTGATAGAGCGCGATCCCCATTTCGGCGGTGGTCGCGTCGGGCGACTCGGCGCAGAACACGATCAGCTCGGCGACCTCGAAGCGGAGCAAGTGCTCGCGCACCAGCTCGCGGCCGAAGCCGCGCAGGTCGGCGGCCGTCGCGTCCAGCATGCGATAGAGCGCCTCGTTGGGCAGCCGCCCCTCGCCAGCCGCCTCCTCGATCCGCTCGCGCGCCCAGAGCACGACGTCCTCGTGGCGGACGCGCAGCAGCTCGACCAGCGCCAGCAGGCCGAGGGCGCCGCGGCGCAGGGCCGCGCCCAGGAGCTCCAGGCCCAGGCCGCGCGCGCGGCGCTCGTCGTCGGCGATCAGGACCTGGGCGACCTTGGGGTCGAGCCCGCCCTGCTCCTCGAAGTGGAGCAGGGCCCGCCGCCACACCTGGAAGCCGGCCTGGGGCAGGTCGCGCGTCAGGCGCGCCGTCAGGTGTTCGCCGATCCGCTCAGGCGGGCGGTAGCCGCCGGGGCAGCCGGGGCTGGCGGTCAAGAGCTCGAACACCGCCTCGGGCTCCTCCTCGACGAAGGGCGTCCGCAAGAGGCGCGAGACCTGGCTCCCGCTCAGGGCGGCGCTGGCGGTCACGTTGAGCAGCGCCTCGCGACCCAGCCCGCGCACGTCGGGGCGGCGCGCGCCGAGCAGGTCGACCGCGGCCTCGGCGTCGAAGAGGGGCGGGCCGAGCCGGTCCGCGAAGTGGCGGCGCACGAAGCCCACCGCCGGCCCGATCTCGGGCGCCTCGAGGTGGCGCCGCGCCAGGCCGACCAGGGGCTCGGCCAGGCCAGCTCGCGCGGCCTCGGCGCGCTCGTCGTCGAGGACGTAGAGCAGGTCGGCGATCACGTCCCAGGCGGGGGGGCGACGATCGGCCGCCCGCGCGAAGAGGGGCACCAGCTCGTCGAAGCGGAGCAGCTCGGCCCGCGCGCGCGCGGCGAGCTGCGCCAGGCCGAAGCGCCACACCCGCTCGACGGGGTGCTCCAGCAGGGCGTAGAAGGCGTCGAGGGGCTCGGTCAGCAGGCGCTCGCCGACCTGCTCGTCGAGCAGCCGGACCAGGGCCCGCGCGCCGAGCTCGTCGGGGACCCGCGTCAGGAGCGCCAAGACGCGACCCGGCTCGGCGACCCACAGCTCCGCGAAGATCGGACCCGGCCAGGCGGGGACGGGCGGCGCGACGGGGGCCGCGGCCTGCGCCTCCTCGGCAGGAGCGTCCGCGATCAGCGCCGCGGCGTCGAGCTCGAGCA
>CALDQK010000190.1 GCA_937911525.1 uncultured bacterium | reverse complement strand
GACCGCGGCCCAGGGGACCCAGCGGCCAGCGAGCAGGCCCGCGCGGCCGAGGTGCACGCGGGGGGCGTCGAGGCGGGCGTCGCTCCAGCGCGCGGCGCGGCGCCAGGGGAGCGCGTGCAGCGCGAGGCTCAGCGCCAGGGCCGGCGGGACCCAGGCCAGGCCGAGGTGCAGCGCGGCGTAGAGCGTGGGCACCAGCACGATCACGAGGGTCAGCCGGGGGAGGAAGCGCGGGTCCGCCGGGGTCGCGAGCGAGTCCTCGGCGCCGGGGTCGAAGTCGTCCAGCTGGGCGAGCGCCGCGCGCTGCGCCTGCTCTCCCCGGGCGGGCAGCAGGAAGGCCCCGCCCGGCGCCTCGACCCGGATCCCGCCGGGGAGCAGCCGCCGCGCCCCCAGGTCTCGCTTGGCCGCGACCCGCAGCCCGCGTCCGTCCGGGCAGCGCCAGGCGACCTGGTCACCCAGCACCTCGACCGCCCCGTAGCGCCCGCCGATCCGGTGGCTGAGCGCCAGGTGCAAGCAGAGCGGCGTCAGCCCGAGCGCCAGGGCCAGGCCCAGGGCCGTGCCGGTGAGCGCCGTGCTGGCCAGGGCCGCGGGCGGCAGGCTGGCGACGATCCAGTCGGGCACGGCGTCGAGCAAGAGTCCGCCGGCCGAGGCTGCGACGACCACGACCCCGGCCGGGAGCAACCCGGCCAGGAGCAGCCCCAGTCGCCAGCGCTCCGCCTGGGCGGGCCGGGGGAGCTCCGCCCGCTCCCAGCGCCACACGAGCGCGATCACGAGCGCGAAGGCCGCCACGCAGTTGGCCCAGCCGGCGAGCTCATGGAAGGGGCGCGGGTCGACCAGGAGCCCCAGCGCGGGCCCGACTCCCTGGCGGTCGAGCCAGGCGGCTGGGCGCAGGGCACAGAGCGCGAGGGCCAGCCAGCGCCAGCCAGGGGACGATCACCGCCAGCAGCCAGCTCAGCTCGCGCAGGGCCACGATCAGGCTGGGGGCGGGGCTCAGGTAGACCTCCCCCTCCGGGAAGGCCGCGGCCACGCCCGCGGGGAGCTTGGCGCCGCAGCGCGGGCAGTCCCCCTGGCGGGTGCGGGAGGGGGCGGCGCAGGCGGAGCAGAGTCGCAGCTCGAGGCGGCTCAGCGCCGGACTCCGCGCGCTGGTCGCGGGCGAGCGCTCGCCGAAGTGGTCGCGGAGTCGTGCACGCCCCCAAGATAGCCCTGCCCGCCCAGGGCGCGCCCGCAGGGCCGCTCGAACCTGCTACAACCGCCGGTCGAGGAGCTCGGCATGCGGCGAGAGGATCAGGAGCGCGCGGTCGAAGAGGTCGTGAACCGCACGATCGAGCGGGTGGTCGCGCGCGGCAGCCGCGCGCTCGAGGCGACCCTCGGCGACACGATCTACTACGAGCAGCAGCGGCTCAAGAAGGGCAAGCCCGGCAAGCAGCGCGACAAGGAGCGGGCGCAATACAAGGGCTACCGGCGCCAGCTGGTGCGCGGCAGCGACGAGCAGCGCAAGGCCGTCCTGCGCGAGATCGTGAGCTTCTTCACGCGCGAGATCCTGGGCAACTTCGACCCGCGCGTGCACGCGCTCGCGACGCGGGCCGTGCCCTTCGGGCTCAAGACCCTGCTCAACGCCACCTCTCCGCGCCAGCTGGTCGAGTGGCGCGGCTCGGGCGGGATCGACCTCGGCGAGCACATGATGGTCGAGGGCAAGCTCGACCACGCCCGCGCCCTGCGCGACCGCGGCACGCTGATCTTCGCGCCGACCCACTCCAGCAACCTCGACTCGATCGTGCTCGGCTACGGGATGCACGAGGCGGGCTTCCCGCCGCTGCTCTACGGCGCGGGCTTGAACCTGTTCGAGAACCCGCTGATGTCCTTCTTCATGCACAACCTGGGCGCCTACACGGTCGACCGGCGCAAGAAGGCGCCCCTCTACAAGGAGGTGCTCAAGGAATACGCGACGGTCAGCCTCGAGCTCGGCTATCACAACCTGTTCTTCCCCGGCGGGACCCGCGCCCGCAGCGGCGCGATCGAGCAGCACCTCAAGCTGGGCCTGCTCGGCACCGGCCTGACCGCCTTCGGCAACAACCTCCGCCGCGGCAAGACCAACCCCAAGATCTTCGTGATCCCGGTCGTGCTCAGCTTCGACCTCGTGCTCGAGGCCGAGACCCTCGTGGACGACCACCTGCGCGAGACCGGCCAGGGGCGCTACATCATCACCGACGACGAGTTCGCCTCGCCGCGGCGGATCCTGCAGTTCATGCGCGGCCTGCTCGAGCTCGACACCCACATTCACATCACGCTCATGGAGCCCCTCGACGTGTTCGGCAACCGCGTCGACGCAGAGGGCCGCTCGCTCGACGGGCGCGGGCGCGAGGTCCAGATCGAGCGCTACCTCGAGAACGCCAAGGGCGAGCGGGTCCAGGACGCCAACCGCGACCAGGAATACACCCGCGAGCTGGGCCGCCACGTGGCCGACGCCTACCTGCGCGGCAACACGGTCCTGCCCACGCACCTGGTCGCCTTCGCGCTCTTCGAGCGCCTGCGCACGCTGAATCCGGGCATGGACCTCTACCGGCTGCTGCGCACCGGCGGCATGCACGAGTCGATCGCCTTCTCGGAGGCCCAGCGCTCGGTCGACGACTTGCTGACCCGCGTGCGCAAGCTGGCCGAGGAGGGGCGCCTGCGCCTCGGAGAGCGGGCGCGCACCGCCAGCGCGCAGGAGCTCTTGACCCTCGCCCTGCGCGCCTTCGGGACCTATCACACCAAGCCCGCGCTGGAGCGGATCGGCGACCGGCTCTACCACCGCGATCGCAACCTGCTCTTCTACTACCGCAACCGCCTGACCCAATACGGGCTCGAGCAGGAGGTGAGCGCATGAGCGACGTCGGTCGCGTAGGCGTCCTGGGCGGCGGCTCCTGGGGCACGATCCTGGCCCACCTCGCCGGCGAGGCGGGGGCCGACTCGGTGCTCTACATGCGCAACGAAGAGCGCGTGGCGGAGCTGAACGAGAAGCGGACCAACTCGCGCTATCTCGGCGACACGCCGCTGAGCGAGCGCCTGCGCGGGACGACCTCCCTCGAGGAGGCGATCCGCGGCGCCGAGCTGGTGATCTTCTGCGTCCCCAGCAGCGCGACCCGCAAGGTGGCGGGGGTCGCCGGCGAGTTCCTGACCGGCGAGCAGTGCGTGGTCTCGGCGACCAAGGGGCTCGAGCCCGAGACCTTCCTGACCATGACCGAGGTGATCCGCCAGGAGACCTGCGCGCTCAAGCTGGGCGCCGTCTCGGGCCCCAACCTCGCCAAGGAGATCGTGGCCGGCCAGCCCTCGGCCACGGTCGTGGCCAGCCGCTTCGAGGAGGTGATCCGGACCGGGGCCCGCCTGCTCCACGGCGAGGGCTTCCGCGTCTACGGCAACACCGACGTCAAGGGCGTCGAGCTGGCCGGCGCGCTCAAGAACGTGATCGCGATCGCGAGCGGGGTCGTGTTCGGCCTCGGCTTCGGGCACAACGTGCGCGCCGCGCTCGTGACCCGCGGCCTGGCCGAGATCCAGCGCCTCGGCGTGGCTCTGGGCGCGGACCCGTTGACCTTCATGGGCCTGGCCGGGATCGGCGACCTGATGGTCACCTGCAGCTCGGAGCTCTCGCGCAACTTCCGGGTCGGCAAGGGCGTCGCGCAGGGGCGCAGCCTGGACGAGATCTGCGAGGAGCTGGGCGAGGTGGCCGAGGGGATCAACACCACGCGCGTGGTGCGCGAGCTGGCCGGCCGCGAGGAGGTCGCGATGCCGATCGTGGACGGGGTCGCGCAGCTGCTCTTCGACGGCGCGACCACGAGCGAGGTGCTCGAGGACCTCATGACGCGCGCCGCTCGCTACGAGATCGACTTCGACTACAGCGCGGAGGTCTAGGGCTCGGTGGACGCTTCCTTCCAGGCGCCCGAGCGCAACGGGTTTCGCTATCCGCTCTTCCGCCGCAACGACCGGCCCTTGCCGGCCGAGTGGGAGGGCTCGCTCTACGTCTGGGATATCGACAACACCTACCTGATCACCGAGTGGAAGGGCCTGCGCGATCTGCTGCGGATCCGCTTCGAGGACGCCCTCGACAAGCGCCCGGTCCCCGGCGCCGTGCCGCTGCTGCGGGGCCTCGGCGACTCGGAGCAGGACCCCGAGCGGCGGCCCGCGATCCACTTCGTGAGCGCCAGCCCGCACACCATGCGTGAGGTGCTCGAGCGGCGGATGCTGATCGACGGCGTCGTCCACGACGGGATCTCCTTCCGCGACTGGGGCGCCCTGCGCTACCTGCGCGACGTGTTCGGCTACAAGATCGTGGCGCTGCTCCTGCTGCGCCGCGAGACGCCGCCCGGCGCGCGCGAGGTGCTCTTCGGCGACGACCGCGAGCACGACCCCTGGGTCTACTCGCTCTACTCGCGGATCTGCGCGGGCGAGCTGCGCGGCGAGGAGCTGCGCGAGGTCCTCGAGAGCCAGCGGGTGCGCAGCGCCGCGGCCGCCTACGCCGTGGCCCTGGCCGACGAGCTGCCCCGTCGCGACCCCGTCGACTGGATCTTCATTCGGCGTCTGCGCAAGAAGAAGGCGACGAGCTCGCCAGCGGAGGGCGCCGAGGGCGAAGGCGAGGAGCCCGCCAGCGAGCGGCGGCGCCGCCGC
>CALDQK010000189.1 GCA_937911525.1 uncultured bacterium | reverse complement strand
CGGTCTTGGCGGGCTCGTCGGTCTTGGCGGGCTCGCCGGTCTTGGCGTCTTCGCCGGTCTCTGGCTCCTTGCTCGGCGGCTCCATGTCGAAGAGCTTGGCCAGACGGACCTCAACGTAGTGCTTGGGGTCTTCGATCTTGGCCAGCTTCTGCAGCTGGGCCTCACCGAAGCCGATCGCGCGCGGAATCGTGGCCGCGCCCAGGCCCACGATCGCGAGCACGAGGGTCACGAACACCAGCACGACGGGCACGCGGCGGCTCGAGAAGTAGGGGCTGATTCGCTCCACGATCGTGGCCGCGATATAGCTGAGCACGAAGGTGAGGAAGATCAGGCCGAAGAAGTCGCGCAGGAAGTAGATCAGGCCCAGGAAGCTGGCCCAGATCGCGATCTTCTTGAGCGGCACCCGCAGCAGCGAGCGGAGGAAGGGCGCGCGCAGGGCCGAGAGCAGGCCCTCGCGCAAGAAGCGCCCGGTGGGGTGGGGGTCGCTCGGGCGGTTGGGGGTGGGCGGCTCGTCGTGCGGGGGAGCGAAGGCCGCCCGCTCGAAGTCCGTCAGGCTGCGGGGGCGGGCCCGGATCACCGGCTCGGGGTCGGGCGTCGGCTCGGGGAGGGGCGCGTCCGCCTCGGCGGGCGCCTCAGGCTCGGGCTGCGGCTCTGCCTGGGCCGCCTCCGCCGCTGGCGCGGCGGGGGACTCGCCCTCGTCGCTGCTGGCCTCGGCGGCCGGCGTCGGCTCCTCGGGCGCTTCGTCCTTGGCGGGCGGGGTCTCGGGCGCGCTCACTACCAACCTCCCGAGCGGAGGAATCCGACGGCCAGGATCGCGCCGTAGAGGATCGAGAGGCCGAAGCCGATCGTGCCCAGGAGCGCGTTGAGGGGGAACTCGCCCACGACCCGGGCCAGCTGCTCCTGGGTCGTGGGGCTGGTGAAGATCCAGGCCGAGGCCAGGGCCAGGCCCGCGGCGATCAGCGAGAGCGAGAGCCGGTTCATGGCCTGGGCCTGCTCGCGGGTGCTCTCCTCGAAGCCCTCGACCGCGACCTTGGCGCCCAGCTCGCCGCGGCGGAGCTTGGTCAGCGTCAGGCGCAGGTCGCGGGGCCCCGTCTCGAGCAGGTAGACCAGGTCGTCGAGGACCCGGCGCGGGCCGCGGGCGTAGTAGCCGGGGTCGGTCAGCCGGCCGAGGTAGATCTTGAGGATGATCGGGCGGATCTCCTCGAGGGTGTTCAGCTGCGGATAGATGTCGCGCCCGACGCCCTCGATCGTGGCCAGGGCCTTGCCGACCATCAGCAGGTCCGAGGGGATCTGCACGTCGTGGCGGACCACGACCTCGAACACCGAGTTCAAATAGCGGCCCACGTCGAGGTCGGCGAGGTCGACCGACTCGAAGCGCGCGATCAGGTCGTCGACCTCGCGCCGCAGCGAGCGGACGTTGGTCTCCTCGCCGATCAGCTCGAGCCGATAGAAGAGCCGGATCAGCTTGTCGAGGTCGCGGGTCAGGATCGCGACCAGGAAGGTCAAGAGCTCGTCGATCCGCTCCTGATCGAGCATGCCCATCATGCCGTAGTCGATCAGGCACAAGCGGCCGTCCTCGAGCACGAAGATGTTGCCGGGGTGCGGGTCGCCGTGGAAGAAGCCGTGGACGAGGGCCTGCTCGAGGATCAGCCGGATCCCGTTCTTGGCCACCCGCTCGAGGTCGAGCCCGCTCTCCTTGAGGTCGGGGTGGTTGAGCGGCATCCCGTCGACGAACTCTTCGCAGAGGACCTTGCTCGTGGAGAGCTCCTCGTAGACGGCCGGCACGTGAATGTCGGGGTCGCCTACGAAGTTCGCCGCGAAGCGGCGCATGTGATAGGCCTCGATCTCGAAGTCGATCTCCTTGGTGAGCGACTTCTCGAACTCGTCGACCAGGCCGACGGGGTGGTAGCGGCGCAGCTCCGGGATCCGCTCCTCGGCCTCGTTGGCGAGCCAGCCCAGGATCGCGAGGTCGGTCTCGATCACCTCGTCGAGGTTGGGGCGCTGGATCTTGAGCACCACCTTGCGCCCGTCCTTGAGGGTCGCGCGGTGGACCTGCGCGATCGAGGCCGCGGCCAGGGGCTGGTCGTCGAACTCGCTGAACACCTCGTCCACGGGGCGGCCGAGCTCGTCCTCGACGAGCTGGCGGATCCCCTCGCGGCTGAAGGGCTCGACCTTGTCCTGCAGCTTGCGCAGCTCGGTCACGAGCTCGAGCGGGATCAGGTCGGGGCGGGTCGCCATGACCTGGCCCAGCTTCACGAAGGTCGGGCCGAGGTCCTGCAGCGCGAGCCGGATCCGCTCCTCGGTCTTGAGCTTGACCACGGTCGGGTCGGCGTCCGAGATCACGCTCGACTTGACCCGCTGCAGGACCGAGTCGAGCCCGATCCGCGCCACGGCGTCGCCGAAGCCGTACTGCAGCAGCACCTTGAGGATCTGCGGCAGCCGCTTCAGGCTGCGGATCCGCTGCGGAATCGAAACGATGCTCACCGGGCCCCCATCAAGGGCCGCATGATACGAGCAGAAGCAACGAAGCGAGCCCTCTCCGGGGGAGAGGGCTCGTGACTGAGTCTGGTTGCCGAGTCTGGTGACTGGGTCTGGTGACTGGGTCTGGTGACTGGGTCTGGTTATGTGTCGGGAAGCGCGAGTGAAGAAGCCGCGAGATACGTGTTCTTCCGGGCTGAACTACCCCGCGACGATAGCGGGGGCAGGATTCGAACCTGCGACTTCGTCCTTATGAGGGATTGCGTGTAGGGCCTCTTCGGCCGCGCCTCCGCGTTGCCCCTCTATACGGGCGCCAGCCCCGGCGCTGTCATAGTCACTGGCTCCGCTTCAAGCGCGCCATCGTCTCGGGGACCAGCTCGTGGGCCGCGTGGGAGTGGCGCGAGAGCTCGACCGCGCACAGGCCGCCGAAGTCGATCTCCTGCAGCGCGCTCAAGACCGCGGCTAGATCCAGCTCGCCCTCGCCGAAGGGCAGGTGGGCGTGGACGCCGCGCGGGGCGTCCTCGAGGTGAACCAGGGCCAGGGCGCCGGCGTGGGCGCGGATCGCCTCGGCGGGGGTGCCCTCCTCGGCGCACACCGACACGTGGGCCACGTCGAGGGTCAAGAGCAGCTCGGGCAGCTCGGCCCGCAGCTCGGCGTGCTGCGCCAGGGTCTCGACCCAGTGCCCGGGCTCGGGCTCGAGGGCCAGGCGCACGCCCAGCTCCTCGGCGTGGCCGAGCAACTCGCGCACGCCCTCGATCAGGAAGCGCCAGGCGTCGCCCTCGTCCTGGCCGGCGCGCTTGGGGCCCGCGGCCAGGTTGACCACCTCGGCTCCGAGCTCGGCCCCGATCTCGAGCGAGCGGCGCAGGAGGTCCAAGCGCGCCATGCGGCCCAAGGGCTCGGGGTCGCACAGCCCGGGCCCGTGCTTGCGGCGCGGGTCGAGCAGGAAGCGTGCCCCGGTCTCGACG
>CALDQK010000188.1 GCA_937911525.1 uncultured bacterium | reverse complement strand
GGCACGATCGGAGTTGCCGCTCAGGAACCAACCGGGAAGGTGGCCCCCTCTTGGGCCTCGCCGGGCCGCAGGGTCCGCACGTCCAGCCACACCCGCTCGTCCGCCACTCGCGTCCAGATCGAGGGCTCTCCTCGTCGCAGCGCCTGGGCCAGCTCGGTCGCGCTCTGGCCTTCGGCGCGCAGGGTCACCGCCCAGGTGGGCAGCTCTTCGACCGCGTAGCTGCCGCCGCCGACCTTGCTGGTGGCTTGGACGCACTCGACCTGCAGGCCGGCCGCCTGCTCGAGCTGGCTCGCCAGCGCGCGCGCTTGCTCTTCGAGCCGCTCGAGGGGGCGCGCCAGCATCTCCAGCGTCGGGATCCGCTCCAGCGCGCGGGCGGGGTCGCGGAAGAGCGAGAGGGACGCCTCCAGCGCGGCCAAGGTCAGCTTGTCGGGGCGCAGGGCCCGGTAGAGCGAGTGGCGTCGCACGCGGGACACGAGCTCCTCGCTGCCCACGATTACGCCGGCCTGGGGACCGCCGAGGAGCTTGTCGCCGGAGAAGGTCACGACGCCCGCGCCCGCGGCCAGGCTCTCGGAGATCACCGGCTCGCGGGGCAAGCCGTAGGGCGAGAGGTCGATCAGGCAGCCCGAGCCGAGGTCGTCCATGACCTGGACGCCGCGTCGGCTCCCGAGCTCGGTCAGCTCGGCCAGCTCGACCTCCTTGGTGAAGCCCTCGACGCGGAAGTTGCTCGTGTGCACGCGCAGGAGCAGGGCCGCCTCGGGGTGCTCGTCGAGGGCTCGCTCGTAGTCGCGCAGGTGGGTGCGGTTGGTGGTGCCGACTTCGACCATCTGCGCGCCGGACTGAGCCATCACGTCGGGGATCCGGTAGCTGCCCCCGATCTCGACCAGCTGCCCGCGGGACACGATCACGGGCCGACCGGCGGCCAGGGCGGCCAGCGTGATGAGGGTCGCCCCGGCGTTGTTGTTGACCACGCAAGCCGCCTCGGCCCCGGTCAGCTCGCGGACCAGCTCGGTGATCCCCTCGTCGCGTTGGCTGCGCTGTCCCGACTCGGCGTCGACCTCGAGCACGCAAGCGCCCGCCGCCGAGAGCAAGGCCTGGCGGGCCTCCTCCGCGAGGGGGGCCCGGCCGAGGCCCGTGTGGAGCACGACGCCGGTGGCGTTGATCGCGCGCGGGTAGCGCGGCGCGAGTCGGCGCCTCAGCGCCCCCGCGACCCGCTCGGCGCAGGCGGCGTCGCTGACGCGCTGGGTGAGGTCGGCGGGGGCGCCCGCGCGGATCGCCGCGCGCAGCGCGTCGAGGTCGCCTCGGACCGCGTCCAGGACCAGCTCGCGGCCGAAGCGGGCCAGGAGGGGCTCAAACGACGCAGCGCCGAGCAGGCGCTCGACGCTGGGCAGGGCGCGGAAGGCCGCGCTCGAGTCAGGCTGGGGATCCCCCACGACCGGCTCCTATTTGATTCGTCCGCTCTTCTCGAGGTCGACGAGGACCTGCGCGATCTGGCCCATTTCGCTCTCGTAGCCCTCGTACTTGGGCGGGAGCATGCCCTCCTTGTCGCGATACTTGTCGAGGACGCTGTTGATCTGGTCCATGGCGGCCTGCAGCTTCTTGACCGCGAGGTCGTGGGCCTCGATCTCCTTCGCCGGCGGACCGTCCTTCTTGTACTTGTTGAACTCGCGGAAGGCCTGCATGCCCTCTTCCTTGAGGTCCATCGCCTTCTGGAACTCGTTGTCCTCGTTGACGACGATCTTGCCGGAGGGGCGGTTCATCAGGAAGATGCCCAGGCAGAGGAGCAGGGTCACGCTCACGATCGAGATCGGAATGATCGGATCGACGCCCTTCTTCTTGGCCGGGGCGGCGCGGCGGCGGCGGCCGCTGCCGCCCATGTCGCTGTCGTCGGAGTCGCGGCGGCGCTTGGAGCGGGTCGAGCTGCTCTTCTTGGAGGCCTTCTTGCGGGTCGAAGAAGCGCTCCCCGACTTCCCGGAGGTCTTGCTCGACTTCTTGCGGGTCGAGGAGCCGGCCGCCTTGGTGCTGGCCGACTTCGACTTGCCGCTGGAGCGGGTCGACTTCTTGGTGGACTTCTTCTTCTTGCTCTTCTTGGTCGAGCCGCCCTGCCAAGCGAACTCGTCGTCGTCGCCCGCCGAATCCTTCTTGGATCGACGCGCGGACGAAGCCCGCCGGGTGCTGCCTCGCTTGGCCATTCTCGACTCCCGCTCTGGGCCCGAAGTCCCGCTCAGGGCGGACTATAAGCGATCCCCGCGCCAGACGGAAATCCCGAAAGGAATCTGATCCAGAGCCCCGGCCGACGCGGGCTCCTCTCCTGCGCTAACCTGAGCGCAGGAGCGGGCAGGCCATGGACAGCACGGGGAAGCACGAGCCGCTGCTCGGCGTCGCCGTGGTCCTCACGGCGGCCCTCGCGCTGCTTCACCCAGGGCTCGCTGGTCCCGCGCTGCGGGGAGCCTTCGTGCTGGCCGCGGGCCTCCTGCTGGCCCTGCACCTGCACCTCAGCGAGCGCCCGACCGGACCCGGCCTGCTCCTGGGGCTCGCGGGGGCCGGGGTACTCGGCGTCGCCCTGCTCCAGTGCCTGCCCCTCCCCGTCGGCCTCGTCGAGTCCTTGGCCCCGACCAGCGCGGCGCTGCACGGCCTGGACTCGGAAGGGGCGCCGAAGCTCTCGCTCGAGCCAGCCACGAGCCTGCGCTGCGCTCTGCTCGGGGCGGCCTACCTGGCCCTCTTCGCCGCCGCCCGTCCGCGCCAGGGCGAGCCCCTCGCGCTGGCTTTGAGCCTCGGCGGCGGCGCGCTCGCGCTGGCCGCGCTGAGCAAGCTCGCGCTCTCGGGGACGACGACGCAGTGGGCCTATCGGGCTCGCTGGCCGCTCGAGAACCCCAATCACCTCTGCAGCGCGCTGGCCCTCTGCCTCAGCGTGGGGCTCGGCGTCGTGCTCTCGCCGACCGACCCGCGGCGGCGGGCCGCGGCGGGCTGCGCCGCGGCGCTGTGCGTGGTGGGGATCGTGGCGACCCGCTCGCGAGCGGGCGCCGTCGCGGCCGTCGGGGCGGTCGGGGTGACCTTGCTCCTGGCAGGGGGCGGCGGGCGCCGGCGCCTGTGGAGCGGAGGCCTGGCGCTCCTCGTCGTGGGGCTCGGCGTCCTGATCTCGGACCCCGAGCCGCTGCGAGCGCGCTTCTCCGAGGAGGCGCCGACCCGGGTCGGGGTCTCCCTGGGGAGCCGTCCGGTCAGCTGGCGGATGGCGCTGAAGCTGGTCGAGGACGCCCCCCTGGTGGGCGCGGGCCTGGGGACCTTCGACGCCGCGAGCCCCGCCCTCGTCGACGCGAGCGAGCAGCGCTGGACCCGCCCCGCCGACGCCCACTCGGAGCCCCTCGAGTTGGCGGCCGGGGTCGGGCTCCCCGCCGCGGGCGCGGCCCTGCTCCTGCTCGGGGTCGCGCTCCTGGGCGGGGTCCGGGACCTCCGCCGCAGCGAGGCCGGCCGTGAGCGCGCGCTGCGGGCCGGCTTCCTGGGCGGGGGCCTGGGGGTCCTGGCGCACGCCTGCGTCGACTTCCCGCTCCAGTCGCCCGGGGTGGCGGCCTTGTTCGCGATCGCGCTCGGAGTGGCCCTGGGCCCCGGGGGCGGCGGGACCAGCAGCCCCTGGCGGCGACGGCTGGGCCCCGCGCTGGGCGTCGCGCTGGCGCTCGCTGGCGGGCTGCTCTGGCTGCAGGGACGCCGCGAAGCCGCGGCGCGAGCGGCGAGCGAGGCGATCGCCAAGGTCCGCGCCGAGCTGAGGCCGCTCCAGGCGGAGCGTCAGCTCCCCTTCCTCGAGGCCGCCGCCGGACCGGGCGCGCGGGGCGAGGTCTACGCCTGGCTGGCTCAGGGGCTGCTCTACCGGCCCCAGGGAGGCGCGCGCGCGGCGCTGCTGGCGGCGCGCGAGGCGGCCCGCCGCGCCCCGGCCGAGGGCCGCTTCCAGCTCCAGGTCGCCGCGCTGATCTTGCTGGCCAACCCCAGGGCCAAGCCCGATCAGCTGGCCGAAGCCGAGGCTCGCCTCCGCCTGGGAGTCGAGCGGGCCCCGACCTACCCCGGGGTCCTCAAGCAGGGGGCCCTGGTCGCGATGGAGCTGGTGATCCGCAGCGGTCGGGACGAACTGCTCCAGCTCGCGCGCACCTGCCTGGTGCGCCTGATCGAGCAGCGCCCCGATCAACTCCGCTGGGCGCGCCACGCCGTGCGGCGCGCTGCGCCGCGCCTGGGCCGGGGCGCGGCCTGGCTGGAGGGGGAGCTCCCAGACCATCTCTGAGCCCGCGGAAAGACTCTGGAGGGCTGAGCGCCCTTGATCCCGTTCAGTCAGCGGCTACGCTAAAGCTCGGGCCAAGGACTGGCCCGCTGAGGTTGACGTGGACGAGTTTCTGGACAAGCTCCAGGAAGACCAGCGCCGGATGCGCAAGTTCCTGCGCGCCAAGGCCGAACGCTTCAAGGTCATGGGGGAGGCCCTCGCCGCCCCCGCCCTCTGCGGTCAGGGCAAGGTCTACGTGGTGGGAGAGGGGCGCCTGGGCGCCCTCAGCGAGGTCGTCGCCGTCGACTACCTCCACCACCTCCCCGTCGAAGCCAGCGAAGACCTCGAGGGCCTCGCCGAGGTCCTCGGCGAGGACGACGTCCTGCTGGCCTTCCTTCACGAGGGCAAGACCAAGGCCGTCCGCCGGCTGCTCGAGCGAGCGCGGGCGCGCGAGACCACGATCCTGATCGTGGGCGGCCTGGGGGCCAAGAGCAAGACGACCAAGCGCCAGGCCACCGTGCTCTTGACCCTGCCCACCCGCGGGATCAAGACCATCGTCGAGTCGGTGTTCCTCAGCTCGCGCCTGCTGGGGCGAATCTCGCGCGGCGTCGCGGTGACGGGAGAGGAGTTGCCCTCGGCCCCGGTCGGCTCGAGCAAGGAGAGCGGCGTCCGATCGACCTCGGAGTCGCGGCGGGCCAAGCGCAAGAAGCGGAGCAAGAGCCGCCGGCTCAAGCCCTCGGTCCTCGAGCTCCCGACCCTCAAGGAGGAGGACCTCGAGTCGAGCCCGCCCAAGGACGAGAGCGCGCCGCCCGGGGAGGCGGCCAGCGCCAGCGCTCCCCAGGAGGACGAAGAGCAGGGCGCCGCAGAGCAGAGCGCCAGCCAGCCCAAGAGCGAGAGCAAGCCCAAGAGCGAGAGCAAGCCCAAGAGCGAGAGCAGGGCCAAGAGCGAGAGCAAGCTCGAGAGCGAGGCCAAGCTCAGCAAGAGCAAGGGCAGGCGCCGCAAGCAGAAGAGCAAGACCAGCAAGACCCGCAGCCGCAGCAAGAGCGAGCCCCTCGACGAGCCGCTCCTGCCGGCGACGGCCGACGAGGTCGACCCGCCCCTGCCTCCGCTGCAGGACCAGGCGCCCGTCGGTCTGGTCAGCAACGAGGACCCAGGCGACCTGGGCGGTCCGACCTTCGGCTCGGACATCGTGATCGGCAGCGACGTCGTCCCGGCCGGGCCCAGCGCCCTCGAGGAGCCCTTCTCCTTCGAGGACGACTTCCTGGCCGACATCGAGGTCGACCCGCCGGCCTCGGGCTCGGCTCGCGAGCTGGGGAGCGCCTCGGAGCCGGGGCGCATGGTCTCGGCCCGCTTCTCGATTCAGGACTGCTCGATCCGCTGGGGGCGGGGCGGCTACCCCGACGAGAGCAGCCCGGGGCACGAGCTGCTCCGCCTGAGCGCCGAGCGGGCGGTGTTCCTGATCGACAACGACGACGAGGCGGCGGCCACGCTGCAGATTCACGACGAGCTCTGGGTGCGGATCGAGATCCCAGCGTTCCTCGAGCCGATCCTGGTCCGCGGCAAGATCGAGGACTTCGAGGGCTCGGCCGGCAACGGCGGCACCCGCGCCTGGCTCGCCTTCCACGACGTCGAGATCGGTGTGCAGCGCAAGCTCGAGCGCGCCGCCGACGAGCTCCGCCTCCCCGCCTGAGCGAGGACCCTGCATGGCCACCTCTCCCTCACCCCTCCCCCTGGCGCCCGCGGTCGAGCGGTGGGCCTATCAAGGACGCGGCGAGCAGACGGAGCACGGCCCCTGCCAGCTCGTCTATCGGACCCTGGGGGAGAGCCCGGCGCTGACCGAGAAGCTGGAGCGGGCCCTGCCCCTCCTGCTGCACGAGTTCGATCGCCAGGAGGGCCTCGCGCCGATCCTCGAGCGGCTGGGCAGCCAGGCCAGCGAGGCCTCGGGGCGGCCGACGCCCAAGAACCTGCTCCGGCGGATCCTGCCGCGCCTCGTCAGCTATCGCTTCATCGAGTCCAAGGGCTACTACGAATTCCTGTTCGAGGGCAACCGCGCCTCGGCGGTCCACGTCCTCTCCCGCGCCCTGAGCACCGACTATCGCTTCCGGCTCGAGGACCTGAGCCACTTCGCGACCCACGGCGAGCAGCTCCTCGGCGTCTTGAACGCGGTCGGGCTCAAGACCGCCCTCGACCCCAACGCGATCCTCTACTGCCCCGCCCTCGACTCGCCCTTCCCCTTCAAGTTCGTCGTCGTGGGCGAGGGAATGAGCAACCGCAAGGTCTACGTGAGCGTGCTCAAGGCGCTGCTCAAGAAGACCGAGAAGGACGAGCACTTCCGCTCGCGCCTGTTCCGCGAGCTGACCCGCGGCTTCGAGAAGTTCGGCCCCGCCGCGGCGACCCCGCGCTTCCAGGAGGTCGAGCTCAAGCTGTGGCGCTTGCTCAACTACTTGGCCGCTCGCCTGCGCGTCAAGGCGGGGCGCCTGACGGACACCAAGGACCTCGAGGAGGTCATGACCTTCCTCGCAGAGCTGCGCAAGGTCCACGACGCCCTCGACGACCTGATCCACCTCCCGGATCGAATGGCCGCGCGCTTCCGGCGTCGCTTCGACCTCGAGCTGAGCGAGCTGGCCGACCAGATCCTGCCCGAGCTCGAGCGGATCGCCGAGGAGATCGACTGCGACCTCGAGCGCGAGCTGAGCCTCGACGAGAAGGCCGCTCAGGTGTCGGAGATGCGCCGCCTGGGCAGCGCGGCGCCGATCCAGAACCTGGCCGCTCAGGACGCCGAGCTGCGCCAGGCCTACGGTGACGTCGAGGTCCCGCCGGTCTCGATCGGCTTCGTGCGCACCTACACCGAGGCGATCTTCACGGGCGCCGAGCGCTTCGACACCCGGCGCTACGACAAGGGCGAGCTGGGCGACCTGGGCGAGGTCATGAGCGAGTCCGAGTTCGAGCTCGACGTCAGCATGGACTTCTTCGGCGGCGGCGGCGACGAGGGCGTGATCGCCGACGAGGAGGGAAACGAGATCACGGTCGAGGCCGAGAGCGAGAGCGAGCAGGCCCTCGACGAGAGCAGCGACGACTGGGGCAACGCCGCGGACTGGAACAGCGCCGTGGATTGGAGCAGCTCCGTCGACGAAGCCTGGGACGTGGAGTAGCAGCTAGCCGCTCGCCTCCGTGAGCCAGAGCCCTCTCCACATCCAGGCCGCGCTGCGCGCCCGCTCCAGGTCGAGCGAGTCGACCGAGCTGGAGCTGCGCTGTCCCTGGTGCTTCGAGGGCGGCCAGGAGCGCGCCTGGCTGACCTGTCCGCGCGACGCCACGCCGGCGCACAGCGACTGCCTGCGCGAGTTCGGCGGCTGCCCGATCTGTCGGCTGCCGGTCGAGGCCGAGCCCGCCGCGCCCGCGACGCGCGCGGCGCTTCGGCTCGAGCTGCCCGGGCGGATCGCGGCCCTGCCGGACGAGGTCCAGGCGGCCCTGGCCGCGGCGGCGCGCGACTACCGCCACCCCTTCCAGCGGACGTGGCTGCTGGTCGGGCTGGCGCTGGTCGGGGCCCTGGGCGGGCTCGGCGTGGCCAGCCTGGGCGCTCCCTGGCTGGGAGCCGCCTTGCTCTGCGGCGCTCCGGCGCTGGCGCTCGGGCTGCGCGCCTTGCCCGCTCGTCCGCGGGCCGACGCGCTGGTGCCCGCCGGGGTCGACCCGCGCCGCGCGCGCCTGGCCGCCGAGCTGGCGCGGGACGACGCGGCCGCGCTGGCGCGGGCCCGCGCGCACGCGAGGGCGCGCGAGGGCGCGCGGCTCCTGGCCCGACGCCTGGACGAGCTGGCCCGCGAGCGCCTGGAGGACTACCGCCGCGCCCTGGGGGAGGGGACGCCGATCGAGGACGCCCAGCGGGTGCGGGGGATCGGCCCCAAGACCGCGGCGGCGCTGCGGGCGGCGGGGATCACCAGCCTGGCGGTCCTCGCCCAGCGAGACCCAGGGCGCGTGCGCGGCGTGGGTCCAGCGCGAGCGAGCCTGCTCTCGTCCTGGGCGCGCGCGCGTCGGGGCGCGATCGAGCGCCTGGTCGCGGCCGGGGCCTTCCCCGTCGACCCCGAGCTCGAGCGAGCCCACAGCGCCCGGGTCGAGCGGCCGGAGGCTCAGCTGCGCGCGGCGCGAGCAGAGGCCGAGTCCTGCGCCGCCGCCCTGAGCGAGTGGGCGGCGGGACGCGGCGAGCGGCGCGCGCGCCTCACTCCTCGAGCATGACGCGCAGCCGGTCGTGCAGGTCTGCGGGCGCCAGCTCGAAGGCGAGCCGCTCGGCCTTCTTCTGCGCTGCGGATTGACCGAGGGCCTTGTAGGCCAGGGCGCGCAAGAGCGGCCCGCGGAAGTGGTTGGGCTGCAGCTGCTCGTAGCGCTCCGCAGCGCGCAGGGTGCGCAAGGGACGCAGCTCGCGCCAGAGCAGGCCGCGCTGGTAGGTGAGCTGCGCGCGCAGGGGTACGTCGCTCGCGGCCGAGCGCTCCCGCTCGCGCACCAGCAGGGCGTCGACTTCGTCGTGGCGCTGCGCGAGCACGCCGATCTTGACGACCTGCGCCAGGTTGACGAAGCGCAGCCGCGAGTCCTCGCCCCGCAGCGAGAGCTCGTTGGCGCGGCGCGCGTGCTCGAAGGCCTCGGCGGGCTCCCCCTTGATCAGGGCGGCGTCCCGCAGGCAGCCTTCGATCAAGCTGCGCTGGCCTGCGCTCAACTGCTCGCCCAGGAGGAGGCTGGCGTGGTGGCGGACCCTCGCGGCCAGCTCCGCGCTCCCTTCCTCGACCGCGAGGCTGCGGCTGCCGCGCAGGAGGAGCATTCGCAGCTCGGAGGCCAGCTGGCCTGAGGCGCGCTCCGCGGCGGACTCGAGGACCGCCAGCCAGGGCCGGTCGACGAGCCCCAGGCGCGCGAGGGTGAGCGCCTCCTCGATCAAGAGCCGGTCCGCTTCCTCGGGCTGCTCCGCTCGGCGGGCCGCCAGCTTCGCCCGGGCTCGCTCCATGTAGGGGAGCACCCGTTCGCGGTCGAGGATCCCCAGCGCTCGCAGCGCGATGGCGAGCTCGACGAAGAACACCTTGTCGCCGTCGCTGGCGAGGAGGCGCTGGATGCCGCGCTCGAGCGCGCTCTTCTGGTCGGGCAGGTCGTCCCCTGGAAGCCCGCGCTGCGGGTCGTCGGCGAGCCAGCGGGACCAGCCCACGTCGAGCTGGCCCGCCAGGCCCGAGGCGAAGGCGCGCCCAGGAGCGCGCTGGTCGTTGACGAAGAAGCGCTCGGCCTCCCGCTGGCTCAGCCGATACCAGGCCGTCGCCAAGCAGCGATCCTGCGCTCCTTCCATGTTGACCCGAAAGGCCGAGCGGGTGACCTGCAGGGGAGTCAGGGCGGCGCTGAGGTCCTCGGGGCAGAGCTTGCTGAGCCTGCGCGCGATGAGGAAGGCGTGCTTGGGGGCGAGCCCCGGGAGGACGGTCAGGATCAGCCGCACGGGGCTCTCGACCTCGGCTCGCTGGAGGACGTGGACGACGCGCGGCACGAACTCTCTGCTGGCCGGCGGACTGAGGACCCCGTGCAGGCGAGCGGCCAGGTCTGCGCGCTCTCCTCGCGCGAGGGCGAGCGCGAAGGAGCCCAGCCCGCTGAGCGGGTTCCCCGGCAGCAGCTGCTGCGCCAGGTCGTAGCGGGCCTGGGCTCGCTCGAGCTCGCCCCGCTCGAGGTGGTAGTCGCCGAGGACGGCTTCGGCGAGGGCGCGGGTCGCGCGGCTCTCGCCCTCGAGCAGGGGGGCGAGGAGCCCGGGGATCTCCTCCAGCCGCTCCCGTGGTCCCTCGGGCGCGAGGATCGCCTGGGCCCGGTAGAGGCCGCTCAGGGAGTGGGTCGAGTCGCCCAGGAGCGCGAGCGCCCCCAGAGGGTTGCGAGAGACGCGCAGGGCCGCGCGGGAGATCCGCAGCAGGGAGCGCAGCTCAGGGTCGGCGACCTTGGACTCCGTCAGCTGCAGGAGCTCGTCGGCGCGCTCGAAGTCACCGGCTTCGCTGGTCGAGGAGACGAGGTCCCTCAGCAGGCGGGTGCGCTGCTCTTCGGTCAACTCCGCATGGAGCCCGCGTTCGAGGTAGGGCAGCGCGGTGAGCCCGTAGCCCATGGTCCGCAGCAGGTGCCCGTAGCAGGCGTTGAGGATCGGCGAGCTGGGATGCTCCCGCAGCCTGCGTTCGAACGCGCTCAACGCGAGCTTCGCCTGGGTCTCCTGCTGGGGCGTCCGCTCCTGAGGCAGCCTAGGCAGGGAGAAGATCTGCTCCAGCGTGCGCGCCTTGGCTGCTTGGTGGTCGGGCGGCGAGGGGCGCGGGAGGAGGGGCGCGGGGGTCCCTGAGGGGGCCGGGCTCACGGCCGCGAGCGAGGGGCCAGGGCGGGGCGAGCCGAGGACGGGCGGCGGGCTGCTCGCCGTGGCGCCGCCCCCCAGCCAGAAGCCCAGCCCCAGGGCGGCGGCGACGCAGACCAGCGCCAGGGGAGCGCGAGAGGCGGCGGGTCGGGGCTCGCGTGAGCGCCAGGCGCGGAGCGCGGCGCCCAAGGAGGCGGCGTCGGGAAAGCGCTCGGCGGGAGCCTTGGCCAAAGCGCGCAGCACGATCGCCTCGAGCTCCTCGTCGATCCGCCCGGGCGCCAGCTGCGAGGGGGGCTGCGGCGGCTCCTCCAGGACGCGCTGGAGGGTGTGGAGGAGGGTCGTGCCCGCGCAGGGCGGGCGCCCGGTCAGGAGCGCGTAGAGCACGGCGCCCAGGCCGTAGACGTCGAGGGCCTCGCTGGGCTCGGCCTCGAGCCCGCACTGCTCGGGGGCGAGGTAGCCGGGGGTCCCGACGATCTCGCCGGTCTGAGTCAGGCGCTGGCTCTGGTCGAGCCGGCGCGCGAGGCCGAAGTCGGTCAGCAGGGGCGTCCCCCCGCGCAGGAGGACGTTGGCCGGCTTGAGGTCGCGGTGGAGCAGGCCGCGCCCGTGCAGATAGGTCAAGGCCTCGCAGAGGGGCTCGCTCAGCTCGACGGCCTCTCCCGGCGTCAGGGGTCCGCTGCGTTCGAGGAGCTGCGCGAGGGACTCCCCCTCGATCAGCTCCATGGCCAGCCAGGGCTGGCCCCTGTCGACCCCGCTCTCGATCACGCGGATCACGTGGGGATGGCTGAGCTCCGCCAGGGCCCGCGCCTCGCGATCGAAGCGGCGGCGCAGCTGGGGGTCCGTGATGTCCTCGCGGGGCAGGAGCTTGAGCGCGACCTCGGGCCCGCCATCGGCGCGCCGCGCGCGATAGACCGTCCCCATGCCTCCAGCGCCGAGGCGCTCACCGAGCCGGTAGGGGCCGACCTGCTCCACTCAGCCGCCGCCGCAGAGGAGAGCGAGGCGCGCTCCCCTCACTGGCGCTGCTCGATCGTCTCGAGCGCGGCCTGGGCCGCCTGCTGGACCTCGGCCTCGCTGGAGGCGGCCGCGACCCGCAGGGCGCGGACGGCCTCGTCGAGCTTGCGCAGCAGGTCTTCGCCCAGGGCTTCGGAGCGGGTGACCCGCGCGCGCAGCTCCTCGCCCTCGTCTTCCTGCTCGGCCAGCTCGGCGCGGGCTTGCTCCAGGGAGGCCTCGTTGGCGATCGAGAGGCGCTCCTCGGCCGCGGCGACGTGGGCCAGACCGCGCGCGGCGGCGAGCAGACGCTGGTGGGCCTCCTGCAGCGAAGCGGGCGTGGCCTCGGGCTTGGCGGCGTCGGCGATCTGCTGCGCCAGCTCGGCGTCCTCGCTCGAGAGGGTCGTCAGGCGCACGAGGCGCTCGGGCGGCAGGAGCTCGCCGAGCTGCTGGGGGAGGGGGTTGAGGATGCCGGCCTGGTAAATGTCGCGGCGGACCTCGCGCTCGGCGTCGCCGCCCACCAGCGCGCGGACCTCTCGCAGCTCGGCGCGGGCCGCCTCGGCGGCGGCTCGCTGCTGCGCGAGCCGCTCTTCGAGCTCGGCGACGCGTGCTGAGTCGGCTCCCTGGGGCGGGCAGCCGAGCAGCGCCAGCGCCGCCAGCCCTACGCAGACCCGGGTGCCCCAGGCACGCCCGCTCCGCTTCGCGTTGCGCATCGAGTGACTCCTAGACCGCCGCTCCCGGAGGAGCGGGCGGCATCATCAGGCGCTCGCTCGCGAGGAGGCGCTTGAGGTCCGCTGAGAGCTGGAGGGCCGAGGGCCGCTGCGAAGGATCCTGGGCCATGGCGCGGGCGATGAGGTCGTCGAGGGCGTCGGGGGCGTCGGGGCGCAGGCTCTTGAGGCGCGGCGCCGGGCCCAGGGCGATGGCTTGGACCGTCTTCATGTAGCTGTTGAAGGCGAAGGGGTAGCGCCCCGTGAGCCCGCGGAAGATCACCGATCCGAGCGAGTAGACGTCGCTGGCGGGGCCGACCTTGCTCAGCTCGCCGCGGGCCTGCTCGGGCGACATGTAGGCCGGGGTCCCCAGCAGCTTGCCGAAGCCCATTTGGGTCAGCTGGGCGTCGGTGCGCGCGACGTCCTTGGCGAGGCCGAAGTCGGTCAGGCACACCGCGCCGCCCTTGCCGACGAGGATGTTGCTCGGCTTGATGTCGCGGTGGACCACCTGCTTGGCGTGCATGTACAAGCAGGCGTCGGCGACGACCGAGACGACCTCCAGGCACTTCTTGGGGGTCAGGCGACCGGGGCGGATCAGGTCGGCGAGGGACTTGCCCTCGAAGAAGTCCGACACCATGTAGTGAACGTCGGGCTGCTCGTGGCCGTGCGTGCGGACCCGGATCAAGTTGGGGTGCTCGAGGCGAGCGAGGAGCTCGGCCTCCTGCGTGAAGCGCGCCACGACCGCGGCCGAGGACACCGCCTGGGCCGAGAGGACCTTGACGGCGACGCGCTCGCCGCTCCTCCAGGCCTCGTAGAGCAGGCCCATTCCGCCCTTGGCGATCTCGCGCTTCAGCTCGTAGCCGGCGAGGGTCTGGCCGATCTGGACGGGCGAGACGGGGTCGTTGACCGTGAGCTCGCTCCAGGTCTCGCTCCCGATCAGGTTCTGCTGCGGGGTGGCGACGTCCCGGATCTGCTTGAGGATCGCGGCGACGTGGTCGGAGGCCATCAGGCGCTCACGGAGGAGGATCTGAGCCACCCGCACCGGCTTGCCCTGCTGCTCGCTCTGGGCGAGCGACTGCAGGCAGCGGTCTGCCAACGCTTCGTCGAGGAGGCCCTTGGTCTGGGCGTGCCGCAAGAAGCGGACATCGTCTGGGTGCGGCATGCCTCTAAGCTACGTCGCGGGTAGCGAGGTGCAAGGCGATCTCTGGATCCCCGCTGGGGGAGGGGAGGGGCTAGACGAGGGCGGGAGCCTCGTCGAGGTCGGCTTCGACCGAGAGGGGGGGACCCTCGGTGCTCTCGTCGAGGAGCAGCGTCTCGCGCCACTGCCGCTGGGTCCACTGCTCGCGCGAGCCGCAGACCTCGCACGAGACGATCCAGCGGTAGCTCTCGTCGTAGTCAGCGACCCGGAATTGGTCGTGGCCGCAAGCCAACTTCGTCGTCATTTCGACCTTCTTCCCCGAACCGCAGAGTCTACGCCTGGGGGCCCACGTTCTGAAGCCGAATTCTGGGGCCTGCGGGAGGCTGGGCGTCTTAAGTCGCTGTCCGTGAGGCGCTTGCGGCGCCGGAGAAGCTGGGGCATCTGCCGCTATGATCGGCCCCCCAAACCAACGAGGTATTTCCGTGAAGCGAGTCACCCTGCTCCTGGCAGTCGCCCTCTGCGCCTTCAGCGGACTGGCCCAGGCCCAGTCCGAAGAGAAGGTCGCGCACAAGAAGCCCTTCCTGTGGAAGGTCGAGCTCCCCGGCGCCAAGACCCCCAGCTATCTCTTCGGCACGATCCACCTGCCCGACAAGCGCGTGATCACCCTGCCCAAGGTCGTCGACAAGGCGGTCGAGCGCTGCGACGCGCTCTACTGCGAGCTCGCCCTCGAGCCGAGCCTGCAGATGAAGGCCATGCAGCACATGATGCTGCCCAAGGGCACGACCCTGAAGGACGTCGTGGGGGAGAAGAACTTCGCGCGGGCCTCCGCGATGCTCTCCGAGAAGGGCATCCCGATCATGGCGCTCCAGCAGCTCAAGCCCTGGGCCTTCCAGAGCCAGGTGCAGATGCTCGACTACATGCCGCAGCTGCAGGCGGGCGTGAAGCCCCTCGACGCTGGGCTCTACGCGCGCGCCAAGCAGGCGGGCAAGACCGTGGGCGGGCTCGAGCAGATCGAGGACCAGCTCTCGGTCTTCAACAGCATGTCCGAGGCCTACCAGAAGAAGTCCTTCGGCGAGTGGCTCGACGCCCTCGACGAGGCCAAGAAGGAGAAGGTCAGCCCGCTCGAGAAGCTGATCGAGGGCTACCTGGAGGGCGACACCAAGAAGCTCTCCGACCTCGTCAAGGAGGAGATGGCCAAGTCCGAGGATGAGGAGAGCAAGAAGCTGATGAAGCGCCTCATCGACGACCGCAACGGCACCATGACCAAGCGGATCCTCGAGCTGAGCAAGGAGAGCCCCGACAAGTGCTTCTTCTTCGCGGTCGGCACGGCGCACTACCCGGGCAAAACCGGGATCCTCGCGCAGCTCGAGGCGAAGGGCGCCAAGATCACGCGCCTCGAGCTCGGCGACGCCGACAAGGTCGAATAGCCCTTGCCCGCGGCCCCGCGCGATCCCGCGCCCGCGTCAGCGGCGCGCTCGGGCTGGCTCCGCCCTACTGCTGGGCGGGGCCTGCTCGCGGCGTGCTTGTTGGCCGCGGCGATGGCGGGGTCGAGCTGGGCCCAAGACGAGTCACCCAGCCCGAGTCCCCCGCTGGC
>CALDQK010000187.1 GCA_937911525.1 uncultured bacterium | reverse complement strand
CCGGTCGCCGTCAGCCCGCGCCCGGCGCGCACGTCCTTGGCCAGGCCGAAGTCGGTCAGCCGGGGCACGCCCTCGCGGTCGAGCAGGACGTTGTCGGGCTTGATGTCGCGGTGCAGGATCTGCTGGCGGTGGGCGTAGTCCAACGCGTGGCAGAGCTGCTGGGCCAGGCGGGCCGCCTCCTGCTCCGCGAGCGCGCCCTCGCGCGCCAGGCGAGCCGAGAGGCTCTCGCCCTCGACGTAGTCGAGCACCAGGTAGTGCCGCCCCGCCTCGCAGCCGACGTGATGGATGCCGACGATGTTGGGGTGCCGCAGGCGCGCGGCCGCGCGGGCCTCGACCAGGAAGCGCTCGACCTCCTCCTCGCTGGCGAGGTCCGAGTCGCGCAGGACCTTGAGCGCGACGGGGCGGTCCAGCAGGCTGCTGTGAGCGTGATAGACGATCCCGAACGCGCCGCGACCGAGCTCGCGCAAGACGCGATAGTCTCCGATCCGCTCCAGCTGCGGGGCGGCCTCCGCCCTCCGCTGCGGGGCGTGGGGGTCGCGCAGGGTGGCGGACTCGCTCTCGCGGAGGAAGTCCCGCACGGGGCCCGGGTCACTGCTCGGCGGCAGGCGAAGGGCCTCGTGCGACTCCTCCAGCACCCGGGGCGAGAGCGAGCGGGCCGGCGGCAGCTCTCCGCCCTCGCTGGCCCCCGAGCCCAGCGCTGCGCGATAGACGGCGCCGAGCTCGGCCAGGTGCGTGGGAGCGAGCGCGCGCGCGCGCAGGATCCCGAGCAGGTCCGCCGGCTGACCCGAGTCGAGCAGGCGCTGCTGGATCAGCAGGCACTCGCGCAGCCCCTCCTGGCTCAGGTAGCCGCGCGCGAGCGCGAAGCGGACCACCCGTCGCAGCGCGAGCTCCTGGGCCTCCGAGTCAGCGTCCCTCATTCACCTAGGTCCTGCGGCCCGAGCATAGTTGCGCGACCCGCGCGCCGCACGCGCGGCCTTCACTCGCTCCGCTTCGCTGCGAGCCGGCGCAGGCGCGCTGCCGCGCCCTGGCGAGCTCTCGCCTTCGTCGTCGGAGCGCGGGCGAAGCACCGCGGCTCCCCGGCCAAGGAGGTGGTCGCGTTGTGGGACGTGGTGTTCACGAAGAGCACGTAGCGACCCTCGCGGCGCAGCGCGGCTGATCACGAGCAGCAACGCCGCCAACCCGTCCTTCATGAAGAGCTCCTCCCCGCCTCCCGCGAGACGAGGGCGAGTCGCACGGCTCGTGCCAGCCGCAAGGCCCGTCGGCGTGGGGTAGTCGGGCGCGCCGTCGCAGGTCCGCGACGACCTGTCGCAGGATCGCACCCGAACCACGAGCACCGCTCGTGAGGGCCTCGTGAGGGAGGCAGCTCTGCGGGTCGAGGCTGGCGCACTTTCAGCGGCTCGTGTCGAGCTCGCCCTCCGCAGGCGGCGCGGCGCGGGGCACTGCCGAGCGCAGTCGCCTCCGCAGCTCCTGCGCGGCGCCCGCCCACGTCTCCTGGCGCGCGGGGTGGGGATCTGCCCGCGCGTAATCGGCGAGGAGCGCCAGGGTCTCGGCGTCTCCGTGGGTCTTGGCCAGGGCTGCCAGGCCGCGGTGCTTGGTCAAGCTGACTCGGCACCCTGAGGCCGACCAGCTGCCGGTCCCCCGCTCGGCGTGCCCGGCCCACCTCAGGCACGCGTTGAGCGCGACCGTGCACGTCGGGGAGCGCTCGCGCTCGAGGAAGGCCATGAGCTCGACCACGGCCTCGCCTTCCAGCCTGCGGAAGAGCCGCTCGAAGCGCGCCAGGAGGGCGGTCGGGTCCAGCTGCCCGATCCGCGCCAGCACACGCCGGTCGAGGCGCAGCTGCGCGTCCAGCAGCTCTGGCAGGAGCGCCGCGTAGACGTCTTGCTCGAGGTGCTCGAGCAGCGCGGCCTGGAGGGCCTCGAGGTGAGGCTCCGGCCAGCCCTCAGTTATCGCGGTGGCCAGGAGCCCTGCGGCCTGCGCGCTCCTCTGCGCCGCCAAGGCCCGATAGCAGCTCGAGAGCTGCTCGCGCTCGCTCGAGTCGCGCAGGCGCGCCAACCTCGCGGCGAGGAGCGGGAGGAAGGCGGGGTCGGGAAAGGCCGCCATCGCCGACTCCGCTGCGGCGTGGCGACCGCTTCCCATGGCCGCCGCGATCACCTTCACGTCGCGGGGCCGCCGGTAGCGAGCCAGGGCCAGCAGGGCAGCCGGCGCCTCCGAGCTCGCCAGCGCTCGCACTGCCTCGTAGTGCGCCGCGGGACAGCCGAGCTGCTCGAGGAGCCAAGCCTGAAAGCGCAAAGGGCGGGGTCGGGCCAGCACCTGGTCCGTCAGCTCTCGCCGCTGGGCCTCGTTCAGCCTCTCGCTGTGCTGCGCCAGTCCGGTCCCGCTCCAGGCCATGTGGAGCACCATGTCGGCGACCCTCCAGCGACCGCCGAAGGGGTGTCCGCGCAGCCCCAGGTTCGCTGCGGTGTCGACCCAGGCCAGGTCGCTCAGGCGGCGCTGGAGCAGGTCGAACACGTCTTCGCCCCGCTCCGCGAGGGCCATGAAGGCGTAGACGCGTACCTTGGGGTCAGGGTGGCGGTCGCAGAGCGCAGTCAGTTCGTCCGCCGAAGCAGTGCTGCGGAGCCGGACGTAGCAGGCGTGGACTCGGCTGCGCGCGTTCCCGAACCCACCGAGCGACTCTGGCTCCCACTGCTCGGCGGCCGCGAGGCGCGCGACGAGGGCGGCTGTCTGCGACTCGAGCCGCAGCTCGGGGCTCGGCGTAGCTGGAGGGAGGTCTCGCGCGGCGCGCCCTGCGCGCGAGTAGAGGGCGAGGAACGCGAGGCTCGAGCACAGCGCGAGCGAAAGCGCGCTTCGGGCGCGCGCGCTGACGCGTGGCTGCGCTGCTCCCTCGGGAGTCGTCACCGGCCCTGGACCTCCTGCTCGCAGCCTTCCCCGACGAGAGTCCTCGAGCACGTAGGGAGCCAGGCAATCGACGAGCGGGTTGCGATCGCGGAGGGGTGATCGCTGCGACGAAGAGGCGATAACACGCGACGACTCTAGACCCTGGAGACGGAGGGAAGGGGCCTGCCTTCCCAGATCTCCGGCGCAGTCGTCCTGGGCGCTCTGGGCCGCCTGACCTCGTGAGCAGGCCCGCCCCATGCGGCGCGCAGGCCCTCACCCCAGGGTCGGCCATGCTTCGCTCTGCGCTCCTCCTCCGCGCCCAGGGCGCCTGCGCGCGCGGCCAGCTCGCGAGCTGCGACGCGTCGCGGCCCCTGCCCGCCGCTCCGAGCGAGAGCAAGGACCCCGAGCTGGGTGGGCGGTGTCGATCACCGCGCCGCTGCGCTCAGGGTCGCAGTCGTCTCAGCGCAGACGCCGTGTCGCGTCGCTTTGACACCTCGGGCTGGCCAAGGGTCTTGCCCAGGTCGAAAGAGACGCGGCTCGCCGCTTGCTGTCCTCCACGCGGAGGCACCATGAAGTATCCAGCGACCGTCCTGCTCGCCCTCGCGGGCACCGTCTTCGCCGCGGCGCCCTGCTTGGCCGACGACCTGAGCGGGGACTACCGAGTGCGCGAGGTCGGCGCCGCGGGAGCTGCGGACGCGGCGGGAGCTCAGGCCTGGGTGGGCCCCCTCTCGGGCGGCCGCCGAGCCGTTCGCGTCCGACAGGACGGTGAAGAGCTGCGCGGCTCTGCGATCCGCGTCGGCGCGGTGTGGGCCTTCACCACCTGGACCAGCAGCCGCGGCGTGACCGGGGCCCTGGCGGGGAGCCGGTCCAGGGCTCAGCGGGTGATCGTCCTGCTCCGACCTCGAGGGGGCGACACGCTCGAGGCGCGCTACCTCGCCGGCGGATTGCTGGCCACGACGCGACGGGAGCTCTGGAGCCGAGTCGGCGCCGCGCCCCCGCCGGCGGCTCCCCCCGCGCCTACGCCGGCGGCTCCCACCGCGCCTACGCCGACGACGCCTGCGCCTGTGCCCACGCCGACGACACCCGCGCCTGCTTCGCTGCCAGCGCTCGACGCCCGACGCCCCGACGAGGCCGCGCTGCAGCGGCTGCTGGCGGACGCACGCCGCGACGGAGCAATCGACCCGGACGAGGCGCGCGACATGGCGGCCTTCGCCCGGTCTTCGGCTCCTGCGCAGCGCCTCGGCTCCTTCTTCCAAGCCCTCAGCCGCGACCCTCAGGCTAGCCCGGACGCAGCGGGGATCCTGCGCGACGCGGCGGCGGGTCGCGCCGGCGGCGAGGTCCCGCTCGCCAACTCCGTCTATCGGCTCCAGGTCGGACCCAGCCCCTTCCTCGAGGACGACGAGCTGACGATCGTGGGCGAGGGCGTCGTCCGCGGCGACACCGGCCTCCGCAGCCACAGCCGCGGCTACGCGGCGAAGCGCGACGGCGTGCTCTTCCGCCGGCACGGCTCGCTGGCGCCGAGCCACCCTGAGGTGTCGCCCCCCGCCGAGGAGGCGACCCTGCGCGGGCAGGGGCCCGACGCTGCCCTCGACCGGGCCGCCGCCACCGCTGGCCTCCGGCTGAGCCGCTTCGCGACCTTCGCCGCCACGGCCCGCAGCTCGGCCTACTACGACCCCAGCGACCAGACCCCCTTCTGGGCCGGGATCTGCCAGGGCTGGACCCACAACGCCCTCGACGAGCGGCTGAACGTCCTCGTCGACCCCCCCGGCGAGGCGGGCAAGCGCGGCCTGTGGATCTTCGGCCAGTGGATCAGCCGGGCCGACCTGGGCAACGCCCTGATGGGCGCCTCCTACAGCCTCGGGATCGCGGACTCGACCACGATCGACTCCTTCGTCAAGCCAGACAAGCTGGTCAAGGCCCTCGCGCAGCACGTGCTCCGCAGCGGCCAGGGGCTGCGGGTCGACATTTGGAACGACGCCCACAACCCCAACGGACGCTATGACGCGCAGGTCTGGAACCAACCGATCGTGGCCGCTGAGGTCGAGGTCGCCAGCGTGAGCAGCGCCGTCGCGGCTCGCGTGATCGCGCACGCCGAGCGCGACCCGGCCTACTGGAGCCCGCTGCAGGGGGCGGCTGGGGTCAAGCGAGTCCGCGCCAGCGCGCGCTGGGGCGCGGAGACCCGCGACGACTGGGAGGAGGGGCCGCGCTTCCGCGAGAGCGAATGGAATCTCTACCTGGTCACCGACGTCGGCGGAAAGGTGCTGCGCGGCTACATGGCCTACGACCTGGTCGCGGCGGGGATCGCTGGACTCCCGGTCACGACCAGCGACGGGCTGCCGGACTACATGGCGATCGCGCGCCACGCCCTGACCGACGCCGCCTTCTCGGCCGGCTCCCACCGCTTGTTCGAGCCGAGCAACGAGAGCGGTCAGCGCTTCCGCTTCCTGGTCGGGGTCGTGCTCGCGCGAGGGATCAGCGAGCCGCTGCGGGCCGCCTTCGAGGCGGACGTGCGCGCCGGCCTCGCCCCCCTTGCGCTGGTCGAGCGCTACCCGGGGATCGCCAACGCCTACAGCCCCGCGCAATGGCAGCGCGCCTTCGCGCCCCAGCTGGGCCCGGGTGAACGCTTCGGCGCCGTGTGGGGCCGGGCGCTGGAGCAGGTGCGATGAAGCCCTCGCTCGCAGCCTGGACGCCGCTGCTCGCGCTCGCCCTGGCCGGCGCAGCGCGCGCTCAGCCGAGCGAGGCCGACCTGCGCCGCCTGCTCCAGGGAGTCGAGAGCGAGCTGGCGCTGAGCGTGCGCTACGAGCGGGCGGTCGACGCCAAGCTGGGTGACCTGCAGCTGCGGATCCCGGCTGGGACCGACCTCCGCATGCGAGTGGGCTTCGCTCCGCGGGGCGAGGCCTCGCAGCTCTCGACCCTCGTGCTGGCTCCCAGCCAGCCGGTCCGCCTCGGGCCGCTCTCCATGGAGGGCCTCCGCCTGGACGGGGACGCGCTGAAGGTGAGCGGCGGCTTGACCTTGCTGCGGCGGCTCGGACTCGGGGGTGGGGTCGTGATCGAACGGATCAGCTCCGGCCCCGAGGGCTTGACCCTGAAGCTGCGCTCCGAGGGCGCGGCGCGCGCCGCGCCGGGGATCCGGATCCGCCCCGACGGTGTGCTCCAGCTGCACAAGCCGGGCGCGTTCAGCGGCGGCGGGGAGGCCTGGTGGACGCCGCGCGGCGTCCTCGGCCGGCCCGTGCGCGTCCAGGCCAAGCTGCCGAGCCTGCCCCACTGGCCCCCGCACGCGACCGACCTGCTCGCCCTCGCCAGCAGGCCGGTCGGGGGTAGCGCTCCGCGCGCAAGCCCTGCCTCCGTGAGCCTCTCGGGGCTCGGCCCGCTCCGCCCGGACGCGGTCGACCTCCGCCTCGGGTTGCGACGAGCGCCGGGCGCGGCGGCGCCGGCCCCGCCCCGACGGGGGGCGCGCCTGAGCGCCCTCAGCAGCCCTGGCCAGCTGGTCCTGGCCCTGTTCCTCAGGGAGCTGCCAGGAGCGGTCCTCTCACGAGATCCGGGGCACGTGCGCGCCTTGTTCCACACCTTTCGCAGCCTCGACCTCTGGCGGCACTACGGCGAGTTCGCCCTCGGCTCGGCCCTCGCCGAGGCCGCGCTGGCGCGCTTTCGCCACGGGCTGCTCAAGACGAGCGTCGTGCTGGCGGCCGGCATGGCGCTCCCGAGCTTGCTGCGCGGGACCTTCTCGCCCCGGACGCTCGCGATCGACTTCGGCGCGCTGACGCTCTCGACCAGCGCCGTGGACGTCGCCCTGCGCGGGCTCCCCTGGGTCGGTCGCCTGGCTGGAGCCGCCAAGGTCGGCAGCCTGGGCGGTTTCCTCTACGGAGCCGGCAAGCTGGCGGTCGTGCTCTACCTGAGCGAGCAGCTCTCGCAGGCGGCCGAGCGGCACTTCGGCGGCCTGCGCCGCGCGCGCGCCCGGGTCGGCGCGCGAGCGCGAGACTGGGTGCGAGCTCTGGAGGCCGACGACGCGACCCCAGCCTCGGTCGAAGCAGCCACCCAGCGCCTGCTTGCGGCGATCGCGCAGCACCACGAGGCGCAGCTGGCGCCGCTGCGGCGCGAGCAGGCCAGGCTCCAGGCGCGCTGGGCTGCGCTGACCCGCCGCGACCGCGCGCTCAGCGCTGCGCGCGCGCTGCCCGGCGTGGCAGAGCAGCCGCACCTCAGCGCGCACCTCCGCGGCCGCGACGGCTCGCTCGCGGCCGCCGGTGAGCGCCTGACCGCGGGCGACGAGGCCCGGCTGGCGCGGGACCTCGACGCCGCGCTGAGCGAGCACAGCCTCCGCGCCGACGCGCTCCTGGCGCAGCTCTACCAGGCTCCGCGAGACCAGCAGCTGCTCGAGGGCGTCTCGCTGGCGGCGACTGGACGATGGGAGCGCGCGAGGCGCGACCGCCGGCTGCGCGCGGCGATCGAGGCCCGCTTGGCCGACGACCGTCCCACCTCTCAAGTTCAGAGCCGCGAGCTGCTCGCGGAAGGACTGCGACTGCTGGAGCGGCGGCGCGCACCCGCCGCGCTCCGCACGCCCGTCGAGCGAGGACTCAGCGCGCTGCGCGAGCTGGAGCTCCTCGAGCGCGGACTGCGCCGCGGGCTGGAGCCCGAGCGGGTGGAGGGGGCAGTTGGGCGCGTGCGCGGCCGTTGAGCCAACTGCGCTCGAGGACTTCCTCGCTTAGACGCGCCTTGTGAGCGATTCGCGCTGCGCCCGGAGACCTCCAACGCACTCCGTGCAGACCCAAACAGAGCCTTGGGCGGGTCTTCTCGCCGAAACTCCGCAGACACGACGGGTCGGGAGGGGTCCCGAGGGCGGAAGGTCCTCGCCGTGCCTGACCTCGTGGCAGCTGAAGTGCAGATCGCGCGAGGGCAGCGCTCGCTCGAGCAGCGCTCCAAAGGGTGGCCTCGAACTTGCGGGTGGCGCTTCGACTCCCTCACCCCTGCCGGAGGTCCCGCGCCATGCCCCCCCTCTCGACCGTCGAGCCTGCCCCTGCCCGGAGCAGACCGATCCGCTGCGCGCTCTTGAGCTGCGATCAGCCGACACGTGAGCACAAGCCCTACTGCCCGGACCACCTGACCGAGTCTTCCTACGTCTGCGAGGTGCTCGAAGGGGTGGCGCGCCGCGAGCGCGAGGTCACTCGAGCAGAGCGCTCAGGGACGGCAGGGGTCGACCTCGAGGGCATCGTCGCGGGGGAGATCCTCTCCTTCCTGCTCCACGAGGGAGAGGCCACGGAGG
>CALDQK010000186.1 GCA_937911525.1 uncultured bacterium | reverse complement strand
GGGTCGAGCTCCGCGGCCCGGCGCAGGTCCGGCAGCGCTGCCTCCGGCTCGCCGCGAGCCAGCAGGACCTGCGCGCGCAGACGCCTGGCGACCGCTGAGTCGGGCTGGAGCTCGACCGCGCGGGTGGCGTCCTCGAGGGCGCGGGGGCCGCCCAGCGAGGCCCGCACCATCCACAAGCGAGCGTCCTCGGGGGCCAGCTCCAGGCCCCGGTTGGCGGCCTCGAGCGCCTGGGCTGGGTCGGGCTCGAGCTGGCTGAGGTTCCTCGCGAGCAAGAACCACCCCTCGGGGTTCCCCAGCTCCCCGGCCCGGCGCAGCGCAGCCAGGGCCGCTTCGGTCCGGCCGAGCTGACTCAACGCCGTGGCGTGCTCCAGGGCCGCTTCACCCGAGCGGGGAAAGCGACGGATCAGCTCCTCGCACTCGGCCAGGGCCTCGCTGTGACGCCGCACCGCCCCCAGCACCACGATCAGGTTCAGGCGCGCCTCGTAATAGCTCGGCTCCAGCTCCAGCGCCCGGCGGAAGTCGGCGAGCGCGCGCTCGGGCTCGCCGAGGCGGAAGCGGGCGGCGCCGCGGTTGGCGTAGGCATGGGAGTGCTCCCCCAGGGCCAGCGCGCGCTCGGCGTGCTCGATCGCCTCGCGGTAGCGGCCTCGCTTGGTGGCCAGGTCGCAGCGGGCGACCCAGTTCAAGGGCTCCTCCGGCGCGAGCTCCGTCGCGCGCGCGATCGCCTCCTCGGCGCCCTCCAGATCCCGCAGGGAGCTGCGAGCGAGCGAGAGGGCCCGCCAAGCCCGCGGAGGAGGAGAGGGCTGGGCCAGGATCCCCTCCAGGATCGTGAGCGCGGCCTGGGGGTTGCCGCCGGCGAGGTAGCGCTGGACCAAGGCCAGGCGTCCGCTGGCGTCGGTCTCCTGGCGCTTTGGAGGGGCGCTGCCCGGCGCGCTCGGGGAGGACGGCGCGGAGCCCCCTGCACCACCCAGAGCGAAGGCTGCAGCGCCTCCGCCCAGGGCCAAGACCACCAGAGCCAGGACGGGCAGGGCGGGGGACGAGCGCGGGGCGCGCGTCGACGTGGCTTGCAGGGCGTCGAGCAGGTCCTCGGCGCTGGCGAAGCGGCGCGCGGGGTCGCGCTCCAGACAGCGCAGGCAGAGCTCCTCGAGCTCGGGGTCGACCTCGGGGACGAGCCGCGAGGGGCGAATCAAGGGCGCGCTCATGACCGCCTCGAACATCGCCGCGATTCCGCCGCTCTCAGCGAAGGGTGGGCGGCCCGTCAGCGCGTGATAGAGCGTCGCCCCCAACCCGTAGACGTCGCTGCGGACGTCGGGCCGACCGCGGCCGGGGTCCACTTGCTCGGGGGCCATGTAGGCCGGGGTGCCCAGCACCTCCTGGCTGCGGGTCAAGGGCAGCCCGTCGGCCAGACGGGCCAGGCCGAAGTCGGCCAGGCGCGCGTCGCCCGCGCGGTCGAGCAGGACGTTGTCCGGCTTGAGGTCCCGGTGCAGGACCCCGCGCGAGTGGGCGTGGGCGAGCGCCTCCGCGAGCTGACGCGCGAGTCGGGCGGCCTCGGGCGTCGAGAGGGGTCCCTCGCGCAAGCGCTCGGCGAGGCTGCGCCCCTCGATCAGCTCGAGCGCCAGGTAGGGGGTGCTCCCGGCCCAGCCCGCGGCCAGGGTCCGCACGATCCCGGGGTGGTCGAGTCGGCGCTGCGCTTCGAGCTCGACGCTGAAGCGCGCCAAGTCCGCTTCGCTGGCCCAGGAGGGGAGGAGCTTGAGCGCCACCTCCTGCCCGCTCCGGTCCCGGGCGCGGAACACCTCACCCATGCCCCCCCGGCCCAGCTGCTCGAGCAGTTCGTACTCGCCGAGTCTCCTCACCCGCCTAGCGTAGCTCTTCGCGCCGGGGCGGAGCGAGCTCAGCTCTGCTGAGCCTCGATGCAGTGGCGCAGCTCCTCGGCCAGGGCCCCCGCGCCGCTGGGTCGCAGCGCCCGGCGCCCCGCCAGGCAGCGCTGCAGGAGGCCCTCGACCAGGGGACGCGCGGCCGGGGTGAGCGGGACCTCGCGCGGGAGCGGCGCGGGGCCGCGCAGGTGCGCGCGGAGCAGCTCACTCAGGCTGGTGGCAGGGAAGGGGGGGTCGCCCGTGAGCAAGAACCACAGCAGCGCACCCACTCCGAACAGGTCGGCCCGAGCGTCCACGCTCCGGGCCTGACCCAGCTGCTCGGGAGCGACCCAGGCCGGACTGCCCAGGGTGGCGCGCGAGCGCGTCAGGGGGTCGGCGCTGGCGTCCTTGGCCAGCCCGAAGTCCACCAGGCAGGGGCGCCCGTCCCCGCGCAACAGGACGTTGCTCGGCTTGAGGTCGCGGTGCACGATCCCCGCCGCGTGGGCAGCCTTCAAGGCCTCGCAGATCTCGAGCACGAAGCGCAGGGCCGCGCCTGGCTGGAGCTGCAGGTCGGCGTGCTCGAGGGAGCCGCGCGGCTGGAGCTCGGTGGCGAGGTAGGGCACCCCCTCCCAGCTCCCGGCGTCGATCAAGCGGACGACCCCGGGGTGCTCGAGGCGGGAGAGGATCTGCGCCTCGCGCTGGAAGCGCTCGAGACCCTGGGGTCCCGCCCCCTGGAGCAGCTTGAGCGCCACGGGTTGGCCCCTCAGGGCAGCGTGGTAGACCACGCCCGCGGCGCCGCGACCGAGCTCGCGGACGACGCGATAGGCCCCCCAGCGCTCGCTGGCCGCTGGCGCGGCGAGCGACGCGGCGCGCAGCTCTTCGAGGCTGCACAGGCGGTGCGCGAGCAACAGCTCGATCTGCGAGGCGCCGTGCCGCAGGTCTTCGTGAGCGTCGAGCCCTCCCAGCAAGCCGCGGCGAGCTTCCCGCAGTCCAGGGGACGCGCGCTCGAGCTCGGCTAGCTGCAGCTGCTCCAGCCGCTGCTGGAAGGGGAAGGGCACGAATCACCTCCGGCGGGCTGGAGGATCCTAGCGCAAGTCGCTCGAACCAAATGGCTTGGGGCGCGAGCCGGGGAGGCGGGTGCGTTCTTGCGACACCCTGTCGCGCGCTTCGAACCGACGCGCGTCCTAAGTCCAAGCGACTCGTTCGGCACGCGATCTGCCTGTGTCTCATGCATGATGCGACAAGCGACGACGGACGGCCCAATGACCCCGATTCTCCCCCTGCCGGACTCTGCTGCGCTCGACCTGCGCGACCTCTTCGGCGAGCCCGCCAGGATCGGGCGAGGCCTGGTCGAGGAGACCGCTCAGCGCGCCCTGGAGCTGGCCAAGGCGATCGCCGGGGCCGACCGCGCCGCCCTGCGCCTGGTGGGGGCGCCGGCGACCTGGGGGGACGACCTGACCTTGCCGGCGCCCGACGCCCGGGTAGAGCCCGAGGTGGGGCTAGGGCTGTGCTCGCTGACGATCCCCTTCCTGCCGGCCGGGGTCGGCGCGGCGCGGCCCTATGGTGTGCTGGGGCTGAGCCCCACTCCGGGGCCCGAGGTCCTCGACGAGGTGGCGCGGCACGTCTCGACCCTCCTGATCGCCGACGCCCTGGGCCGCGCCGTGAGCGCCGACCGCTTGACCGGGCTCCCGACGCGGGGCGTGCTCGAGCGCGCCTTGCCCGCCGCGACGGCGCGAATCGCGGCTGGCGAGCTCCTGGCGGTGGTCGTGCTCGACGTCGACGGGCTGAGCAGGATCAACGCGGCGCGGGGGCGCTCGGCTGGGGATCAGCTGTTGGTGACCCTGGCCGTGGCCGCCTCCCAACGCGTCGCCCCCCAGGGTTTGGCCTGCCGCTTCGGCTCGGACGAGTTCGTCCTGCTCGCGCCGTGGAGCGAGCAGGAGGCCCGCCGCCAGCTGGAAGGGCTGCTGGCCGAGCTGCGCGCCTTTCCGGCCTTCACCGACGGCCCGGGGCTCAGCCTGAGCGCCGGGGTCGCCTGCGCGCCTGGCCACGGTCGCCAAGCCGAGGAGCTGCTCGTGCGGGCAGACCAGGCGCTCGGCGCCGCCAAGGCGCGCGGCCAGGGTGAGCTGACCCTGTGGGAGCCCAGCCTGGCGGAGGCCCCGCGCGGGGACCGCCTGGCGGGGATCATCACCGGCGAGCCAGCTCGCGACGCTCAGCACGTCGAGCTGCTGCTGGAGACGATCCGCGGCGTCTCGGGCCTCGCGCCCCTGGAGGACACCCTGCGGGCGGTCGTCGACCGCTGCGTGACGGTGGCCGGGGCCGAGCGCGGCCTCGTCCTGCTCGAGGAGGAGGGGGGCTTTCGGGTCGCCGTGGCGCACGACCACGAGGGGCGAGCCCTCGAGGAGCCCTCCTTCGCCGCCTCGATCGCGAGCGAGGCGTTGCGCTGCGGCGGCGCCGTCTCGCGCTTGACCGAGGGCGAGGACGCGATCTCCCCCAGCGCCGACGCGATCGGGCTCCAGGCAGTGCTCTGCGCCCCCCTCGTCGGCGACGACGTGCCAAGGGGCGTGGTCTACGTCGACACCTCGCGCCAGGTCGCGGCCTACGACGAGGCGACGATCGCCTTCTTCGAGGCGCTGACCCGCGAGCTGGGCACGGCCCTGCGCAACGCGACCCTCTACGAGCGGCTGCTGGCGAAGGCGGCCAACCTGCAGGCCCGGAGCGAGGAGCGCGAGCGCGAGCTGGTGCGGATCCGCCGCCGCCTGGCCCAGCAGCCGCCGCCCTCGCTGCCGGGCCTCGTGGGCGACTCGAGCGCCATGCGCGAGGTCTTTCGGACCCTGACCAGCCTGGAGGGGACCGAGGTCCCGGTGGTGGTCGAGGGCGAGAGCGGCACGGGCAAGGAGCTGGTGTCGCGCGCGATCCACGCCCGCTCGGCGCGGGCCGAGGGCCCCTGGGTCGCCGTCAACTGCGCGGCGATCGCCCCCAGCCTGATCGAGAGCGAGCTCTTCGGGCATCGCCAGGGCGCCTTCACCGGCGCGCACGCTGACAAGACCGGGCTGCTCGAAGCGGCCAGCGGCGGGACGGTGTTCCTCGACGAGATCGGCGAGCTGCCGCTCGAGTCGCAGGCCAAGCTGCTCCGCGCGCTGCAGGAGGGGGAGATCCGCCGGGTGGGAGAGACCACCTCGCGCCCGATCGACGTGCGCGTGATCGCGGCGACCAACCGCGACCTGAAGTCCATGGCCGATCAGGGGACCTTCCGTGAAGACCTCTACTACCGCTTGGCCGTGTTCCGCCTCCGGCTTCCGCCCCTGCGCGAGCGGCTGGAGGACGTGCGGGCGATCGCCGAGCACATGCTGGACGCGATGCGCGAGGCGGGGCGCGGAACCGGCGTCCTCTCCCAGGGCGCCCTGCGCGCCTTGCTCAAGCGCCGTTGGCCCGGAAACGTGCGCGAGCTGCGCAACGCGCTCGAGCGGGCGGTCGTGCTCGCGGGCGGGGGAGACATCGAGGCCGAGCACGTCGCGGCCGAGGACGCCCCCGCGGGCGCTCGAGCTCTGCTCGACTCGGATTTGCTCCTGCTGCCCCTCAAGGAGGCCAAGGCGCGCTTCGCGCTGATCTACGCCCGGGAGGCGATCAAGCGCGCCGGCGGCTCGGTGCCCGCGGCGGCGCAGCTGGCTGGCGTGACGCGCCAGACGCTCTATCGCCTCATCGCGGAGTAGCGACAGGGGGACGAATCGACGCGACACGAGACGCAGGGCAGAGAGCTTGGCGCGTCACAGGGATTTCACCGCACGGAGCCGCGCTCGCCTGGGCTAGGGCCTTCGCACGCCAGCGAAAGGCCTCCCCATGCGATTCCCCGTCCTCAGCTCCCTCGTCCTCGTCGCCAGCGCCGCCGCCGCTCACGCAGCCCCCGAGGCTCACGAGGTCCGCGCGTCGGCGCTCCACGTCCGCGCGGCCCCCAGCGTGGGCGCCCGCTCGCTGGGGCTGATCCGCCTTGGCCAGGCCTACGCCGTGCTCGAGCAGCGCGGCGGCTGGGCGCGCCTGCAGCTGGGCGGCCGCCAGGCCTGGTCGGCGGCTCGCCACCTCGAACGGAGCCAGCGCCCCCTGCTGGCCGTGAGCGCCGACGAGCTGAACGTGCGCAGCGGACCGGCCTTGCGCTTCCGCGTCCTGGGCAAGCTCTCGCGCGGGACCCCCCTGGTCGAGCTCGGGCGGGACCGCTGGTGGGTCCAGGTCTCCTACGAGGGGACGCGGGCCTGGGTTCACGGCGACCACGTCGCGCCCTGGCGGGCCGGCGCCTCCGCGCCCTCTCCGCGCCCCAGTCAGCCGAGTCGGCCCCGCTCGCGGGCGGGCTTCGTGCAACTCCCCGCCAGCGGCGTCGGCTTCGAGAGCTACACCACGGCCAGCAAGCGCTGGGGCGTGCCGCGCCTGGTCTACGGGCTGGAGCGCGCCGCGCGCCGCTGGGCCCGCGAACGACGCGACCGGATCGGGGTCGGAAACATCAGCCGCGAGAACGGCGGGGCGCTCGCGCCGCACACCTCGCACCAGGTGGGGCGCGACGTGGACCTGGCCCCCGTGCGGAGCGACGGACGCGAGCTGCCGGTCACGATCTTCCAGGCCGTCTACAGCCGCCGCTGGACGGCGCGCATGCTGGACCTGGTCCGGGCCGAGCTCCCGGTCGAGCTGGCCCTCTTCAACGACGCCGGCGTGCCGGGGGTCCAGCGCTGGCCGGGTCACGACAACCACCTCCACGTGCGCGTGCGCTGAGCTGTCGCCGCTTTCGCACCCGGGCGACGCGTCCGCGCGACAGCGCCACGCTTGGCGCGCGGCCGTGGTCAGGAGCGAAGGCTTAGCGTCCGGCACGAGCCTTGAGTGCAGCGGGGCATGAAGAACCTCGCTCCCTTCGCTCCGCTCTGCGTCCTGCTCGCCGCGGCCGCCGCCGCGGGGCAGCCGCTCTCCAGCGCCGATCGCCAGCTCCTCCAGCGCCTCGTCCTCGCCGAGGCGCAGGGCGAAGGAGAGCTGGGGATGGCCCTCGTCGCCCGCAGCGTGCTGAATCGGGTCGCCCTGGTCCGAGCCGGCAAGCTGCAGGCCGGGACCTACCTGGCCAGGAGCGGCAGCGTCCGGGACGTGGTCTACGCCCGCAACCAATACGAGCCCGTGCGCAACGGCTCCCTGGACCGCGGGCGAAGCGCCGCGGCCTTGGCCCAGGCAGACCGCGCGATCACGCTGGCCCTCGACACCGAGCGCCTGCAGCGCTCACTGGCCGGCGCCGGGCTCGACGCGGGCGCGGTCCGGCGACTGCTGAGCGCGACCGGGTTCCGGACGCGCAGCGCCTTCCGCGACTCGAGTCAGAGCTACGACCGTCAGCCCTTCAAGAACCACGTGTTCAACGCGGACGCCTTCAGCCGCAACCACGACG
>CALDQK010000185.1 GCA_937911525.1 uncultured bacterium | reverse complement strand
CAGCCGCCTGCGCACCAGCCCCCCGCCCAGCCTCAACCTCCCGCGCCCCAGCCGCCTGCGCACCAGCCGCCCCAGCCTCAGCCGGCTGGAATGGGGGGCCCAGGCCAGCAGCACGCCCCCGCGGCGGCCGCGACGGCCACGGCTACGGCGCCCCAGGCGGGCCCTCCCGGGATCCTGGGGGCTCCTGCTGGCCTGAGCGCTCCCGAGGCCCACCCCGAGCCGATCGAGCCGGAGGACGACTTCGGCGACCCCAGCCCAGCGGGCGAAGGCGGCGGCGTGTTCGTCCCCTCCATGTCGACCGAGGGAGCGGCCGCCGGTCTGCTACAGCTCCCCGACGAGCTGCGTGAGGACAAGCCCGTCAAGGGCAAGGGCGGCGGGGGATCGACCCAGCGGAAGCTTTTGCTGGGCTTCCTGCTGCTCGTGATCGCGGCCAGCGCGGCCGTGGCGGTGGCGGTGTTCGTGTTCGAGTGGAAGCCTTTCTGAGGAGGGGTGTCGCTTGAACGACCCCTCGAGGCAGCCCCATGCATCTCCGAACGGGGGCGGCTATAGTGCCGGCGCGATGGTCGATCCCCGCTCCGATCTCCTCTTTGGGAAGATCGCCCTCAACTGGCGGTTGATCTCGCGGGATCTGCTCAACCGAGCCCTCCACTACCAGCAGACGCAAGAGCCCCAGAAGCCTCTGGGTGAGATCCTGCTGGAGAAGGGCGTGCTCTCGCGCGAGCACGTCAACGAGATCCTCGCCTACCAGCAGCGCATCAATCAGATCAAGTCGACCCAGAGTCAGCTGGTCAACATGGACCCCGCTCACTCGCCTCCTCCCTTCGGCGCGCCGCCTGCCATGGGGCCTCCAGGGATGTCTTCGCCGCATGGCGGGATGATGGGCAGCGGTCACTTCCGGGGCGGCGGGATGTCCTCGCCAGGGATGCCGCCTGGGATGTCCTCGCCGGGCATGCCGCCCGGGATGTCCTCGCCGGGGATGCCGCCCGGCATGTCCTCGCCCGGTGGCATGTCCTCGCCTGGCATGCCCAACGCTTCGAGCCCCGGAATGCAGACGGCCTACGTGCCGCCGCCGGGGCACGGCAACGGCGGCTTCCACCAGCCAGGCAGCAGCACCCCGCCGCCCGACCACGATCCCCTGATCGGCACCACGATCGGCGGCTGCACCATTCGCGCCAAGATCGGCGCGGGAGGCATGGGCGCGATCTATCTGGCGAGCCACGAGGCGCTGCGGATCGACGTCGTGGTCAAGATCCTCCCGCCCGAGTCGGCGGCGAACCCGCGGACGGTCGAGCGCTTCTTCCGAGAGGCGCGCGCGGCGGCGAAGCTCGAGCACCCCAACGTGGTCGCGGTCAAGGACGTCGGGACCACCGACAAGGGCCTGCACTTCATCGTGATGCAGTACATCGAGGGTCAGAACCTCGAGGAGAAGATCCAGGCGGAGGGCAAGCACACGCCCGAGGCGGCCGTGCGGATCGTGCTCCAGGTCGCCAACGGCCTCAAGGCGGCCCACGCGACCGGCGTCATTCACCGCGACATCAAGGCCGAGAACATCCTCGTCACGGGCGGCAACATCGTGAAGGTGACGGACTTTGGCCTCGCCAAGGACCTCAACTCCGAGCTGAAGCTGACCGCCGACGGCGCCATGATCGGGACGCCGCTCTATATGGCTCCCGAGATCGGTCGCGTGAAGGAGATCGACGGGCGAGTGGACATCTACTCGCTCGGCGTGACCTTCTACTACCTCCTGACGGGGATCCAGCCCTTCCGCGGGTTCACGGCTCTCGACATCCTCTCGGCCAAGGCCCACGACAAGCTCAAGCCGCCCGAGCTGCACACGCCCGAGCTGCCGCGTGAGTACCGCAACGTCCTCGGCATGATGCTCGAGAAGGACCGCGACGAGCGCTACACCGACGTGGACGACCTGATCCGCGACCTGGAGGCGCTCGACCGCAACCTGCCGATCCAAGCAGGCGAGCCCTCGATCTGGCCGCCTCGGGAGGGCACGAGCAGCTCTCGCATCGTCAAGCGCAACCGCACGGGCTCCCGGCGCGTGGCAAACGAGAAGTCGGGCGGGACCAACGGGCGCAAGACGGCGATGATCGGGGGCCTGATCGCGGCGCTCGTCGTCGTCGTCGTCCTGATCGTCGCGCTCGTCAAGCTGATCGCCTAGCAGGCGCTCGCCGCGGCGCTCCCAAGCGAGCGACCCCTCCGGAAATAGTGAACGCCCGAAGAAACCGTTTCTTCGGGCGCTCACCAGCACCGGGGAGTTACTGAAGATTCAGACGCCACAACTTGCGACGTCTGAGATCCTCTATTGCAGACCTCGGGCCAAAGCACCCCGCTCGGACCCAATCGGCCTAAGTCTTTGTAGGTCGTTTTTGGGGGGCGAAGGGCGTTCGGGTTTTGTATTGTCGTGTAGCCTCAGGAGGGTAAGCCGACTTAGCAAAGCGTCTCCTGTGTATACACCGCACTTCGATTCGGAGTCCTCGGGGCCCGCGGGACCGGATCATGGTCTGGCAAACAAGCGACTTAAGTCGCAATCCGAGGCGAGCGATTCCGCCCACAGGCAGTCTCTGCTCCCTCGGCGACCCGTCCCTCGGCGACCCGTCCTGCCCCTCGCTCTGAGCGCGATCGTCGGGGTCGTGCTGGCGAGTCTTCTGGAGGTCCTCGGCGTCTCGCCCTCGGCGCCGTGGCTCTGCACCTTCGTGGCCTCGCTCCTCTTGCTAGGGGCTTGGGCCACGTGGCGGAGCTGGGCCCCGCCATGGGGCGTCGGGACCCTGATCCTCGCGGTGGTCTTGCTCTTCATGGGGCGGGCGTCGCTGTCGGCTCCTCCAGGCGTGGCCGCTGGGGTCTTGCGTGGCGAGGGTCAGGTCCTCGGCCACGTCCCCAGCCTTCGCGGCCAGCGATTCCTGCTCGAGGTGCGAGGGCGGCGCCTCTTGGCGTGGTGTCAGGAGGCGCCTCCTGTCGGCAGCCGGGTCCAGGTGCTCGGCTTCTCGCGTCCTCCGCGCGCCGGCTTCGAGCTCGAGCGCTGCGCCCGAGCGGGGTGGTCGGGCGCCCTACGGGTGGAGCGTTGGCGGCTGCTGTCTCGGGGGCGGGGTCTGGCTGCCCTGCGAGCCTCCCTGCGGCGCTCGCTCAGGCGGGCGCTCGAGGCGGGAGCTCCTCGTCACCACGATCTGCTGGCCAGCGTGGTCCTGGGCGAGCCGCTGGCTCCCCAGCGCCGGCGCCCCTTCGTCGCGGCGGGAGCTGCGCACTTGCTCAGCCTCTCGGGGCTCCACGTGGGCCTGATCGCGGCCCTGGCCCTGCTCGCCCTGCGCGCGCTCGATTGCTCCCCGGAGATCCAGCGGAGCGGGGCCGCGGGAGTGCTGCTCGCCTTCCTGCTGCTGGTGGACGCTCGCCCGCCCATCCTGCGCGCGGTCTGCACGGGCTGCGTGTTCCTGCTCGGGCCTGGCCGCGGAGACGGCTTCAACCGGCTCTCGCTGGCGTGTTTGCTCGTGCTGGCCTGGGACCCCGGCTCCTTGCGGGACCTCGGCTTTCAACTCTCCTTCGGGACCGTGGCGGGTCTGATCGCGGTCGGGCGCCTCGCCCGCCAGCGCTCGCGCTGGCTGCGTGCGATCGCGGGCAGCGCGCTCGCCTTCGCGGTCAGCGCCCCCCTGCTGCTCGCGCGCCTGGGTCAGCTGCCCTGGGCGGCGCTCGTGATCGGGCCGCCCGCGATCGCGCTCTTCACGGTGCTCCTGGCCTGCGCCGTCGCCGGCGCCCTGCTCGGCGCCCTGGCCAGTCCCTTGGGGTGGCTCCCCTTGCAGGCCGCGGACTGGCTGACGGAGGTCCTGGTCGCGGGCGTCAGCGCCGCGGGCGAGTGGCTCCCGGTGCAGCGGGTGCGCCCGCCGGCCCCGGCGGGCGCCCTGCTCGCCGCGGGAGCCTTCGTGCTCGGAGCCCTCCGGCGAGAGCGAGGCGCCTCGCACCGGCTCCTCTTCCTGATCGGTGTGGTGCTCGTGATCGGCTGGACCCGACCCCTGCCGGCTTCGCGCGAGCTGCGGGTCGAGGCCAGGCGGGGCACGCTCCTGGTCGCGGGCGCCCTGGACGCGACCTGGGCCGGGCGGCGACCCAGCGATCGCTGGCTGAGCGAAGGCCTCTCGCTGGCGGGCGTCCCTCGGCTCGAGCGAGACGCGTGGCGGCGCCTCGAGCTCCCGGGCGCGACCCTGCTGCGCCGAGGTCCGCGGCGGGTGCTCTGGGTCCGGGACGCGCGCTCGCTCGAGCTCGCGGGCTGCCAGCTGCCGCCCCTCGAGCTCCTCGTGTTGGGACGCCGGGTCGGCTGGCGAGCTGGACGCCGCTTGTGGAGTCGCTTTCGCCCTGTGCACCTGCGCCGACTCGACCTGGCCCCGGCCCAATGAGGCGCCGCCTCGGCTCGCGACCTATAGTTGGGGGCGGCGCGCCCCTCGGCGCGCCACGAACTGCTGGGACGACCTGCCGGGTGGCTGGGGAGCTGGATGGGCAAGGAGAAGGGCAAGCTCCTCGATCGTCGCTACCGCCTCGAAGAGCGGATCGGCTTCGGCGGCATGGGCGCGGTCTACCGAGCTTTCGACACTCGGATCGGACGCGTCGTCGCCCTCAAGGAGCTCCGTCAGGAGTACTCCGAGGACGAGATGATCCGCAAGCGCTTCATTCGTGAGGCGCAGGCCGCCGGCCAGCTCAAGCACCCGCACGTGGTTACGGTCCACGACTACTTCGACGAGGACTCCGACCTCTACATCGTGATGGAGTACCTCGACGGGGGGACCCTCCTCGACCGCATGAACGAGGCGCCTGGGCGCTGCGTCAACTTGTGGACGGCGCTCAAGGCCTGCCGCGAAGCGCTGGAGGGCCTCTCGGCGGCGCACGACCTGAGCCTGGTGCATCGCGACGTCAAGCCAGGCAACCTGCTCTTCGACAGCGACGGCACGGTCAAGATCGCGGACTTCGGCGTGGTGACGGCGCTGGAGCGGGAGGGGGAGATCACGACCCTGACCCAGGTTGGGACCCACCCCGGCACGCTGGTCTACATGTCGCCCGAGCAGATCGACGGCGCAGAGGTCGACGGGCGCAGCGACGTCTACAGCATGGCAGCGGTGCTCTACGAGGCGATCGCTGGGGTGCGCTACTTCGAGCGGGCCGGAATGCGGCGCACCGAGCGGGCGCTGATGGACGCGATCTGCGAGGTGCCGCCGGTTCCGATCCGGCAGCACGCTCCCCACCTCCCCGTCGAGGTCGAGCGACTGCTCGAGCACGCGCTGACCAAGCTCATCGAGGACCGCCCCTCCGCTAGGCAAATGGCGGCGGCGATCGCTGAGATCGAGGAGCGCCGCGGTGAGCTGGACCTGGCGGACCCCGACGAGATGGCCACTCGCCCGCGGATTGGGCTGGAGCCCCAGCCCCGCGTAGAGCGGGGCCCCCTCTCGCCCTCCGAGTCGAGCGCCGAGACCTTGCCGCGTGCGCGGGTGACCTCGCCGAGCGAGGAGGCCACCGTCGCGCGGGTCGCGCCCAAGCCGGCCATGGACCCGACGACCTTGCGCGACGCCCCAGCGCGGGGCCCCACGACGCGCGCCTCGACCCGCTCGAGCGCCGAGCGCTCAGCCCTGCCGGCGCGCCCCCCCACCCTGGATCGGGCCGAGGCCCCGACGAAGCCGCGCACTCGCAGCCCGGAGCGGACGCGGGCTCGCGACGGGGCGGTCGAGGTCGAGCTGCCCGGCGGGCCCACGGTGATCGGCGGCGGGCCCAGCTCCGACGAGCTCCCCCGGCGCAGGGTCGCCCTGTCGAGCTTCGCGATCGACCGGGCGCCGGTGACCGTTCGCCAGTATCGCGCCTTCCTGGAGGCCGTCTCGCGGGGGATCAGCCTCGACGTCCCCCTCCTCGCGGCGCTCTACCCCCGCGGCAAGGACCACCGCCCTCAGGGCTGGGGCTCCATCGAGTTCGAGATGCTCTGCCCGACCGACGATCACCCGATCGTCAACGTCGACTGGTTCGACGCCTCGGCCTACGCGGCCTGGGTCGGGGCGCGCCTCCCCAGCGAGGTCGAGTGGGAGCGCGCGGCCCGGGGCCAGCAGGGGGAGCGCCTCTATCCCTGGGGGGAGCAGGCGCCCAGCCTCGAGCGGGCTCACTTCGGGCGCAGCTCCCAGGGGCCGAGCCCCGTGGGCCAGCTCCCCGCCGGCGCCACCCCCGAGGGGCTGCTCGACATGGCGGGCAACGTGTGGGAGTGGTGCCGCGACGCCTACGACCCCGACGCCTACTCCCGCTACGACGAGCGGGACCCCTGCCTGCCGATCCGAGGTCCGAGCGCGCGAGCGGTCAAGCGAGGGGCCTCCTGGACCAACGCCCCTCACTCGCTCCGCTGCAGCAAGCGGGGCTTCGAGAAGCTCCACATTCGCCGCAACAACCTCGGCTTCCGCTGCGCTCGGGACTGCTGATCCCTACGTCGCGGCCTAGACCTCTAGACCTCGGCCAGCGCGATGAGCTGGCGCGCGAAGTCCTTGAGGTAGAGCTCGCGGCCTTGCAGGGACGGTGGCTTGCGCCATTGGCCTGGGCCGCCCAGGTCGATTCGGAGCGAGCGCGCTCCGATCGTGGCGCGGACCTGCTTGTCGGCGCTCAGCAAGCGCTTGCCCTTGGCCACGAAGCCGTGGGCCGCGAAGAAGGCCGCGATCAGCGCGCGCGCTTGCTCGAGCTTGAAGGCCTTGGTCGCTGGCGCGGCGTCGCGCACGGCCTGGCAGACCTCCTCGCTCCAGGCCCGGCGGTCGAGGAGCGCTTCGTAGACCTCGTCGCCGGGGCTGGGCTCTGGCTCGGAGCCCTCCTCACCAGCGGCGCTCGGCCCGCCGACGGTCAGCGCCAGGGGCAAGAGGGCGCGGACGACCTCCGCTCGCAGCGAGCGCGCAGCCCGGGCGCCGGCGGGGAGGGCCCGACCGCGCTCGCGGCACCAGGCCAGCGTGTCCCGGGAGCCCACCAGCGCGTGGTCCAGGAGGCGCGCGCCCTCGCGCTCGATGAAGTTGACCTCCACCTCGTCCACGGACCGCGGCGCCGCACCACGGCCCTGCCGCTCCCGCTGCAGCAGCAGGGGCTCCCCGACCGAGCCCACGAGCGCCGCGGCCCGGCCCGCCGCCCCCGCCGGGGCCTGCCGGTGGGCGAACCCGGCGTAGTACCCGAGCTCCCCCCCCCGGCGAAGTGCACGACGTCAAACGCGGGCAGGCCCGAGAGCGCGTGGTCCGCGAGCCAGGCGTGGGCCTCGTAAGACTGCGC